>JABFXK010000272.1 GCA_013361785.1 Sphingomonas sp. | reverse complement strand
ATATCGATGTCGGGCCCGGCAACGTCGACCTCGGGCAATCGGACCGTGAGCGTGCGGCTGGAGCCGTCCCAGGTGACGTCCTTCGGTTCGAGCTTCGACAGGTCGAGCTCATAGCGGACGTCGCCGGGCAGGATCAAAGTCCGCTGGGCGTTGACGAGTCCGCCGAACCTTTGCACCTGGCTCGTCACCACCGACACGTAACGCGCGGCAAAGACGGTGAGCCGGTTCTCGGCCCTCATCGATTCCAGGCTGGACGTCGCGATCGTCTTCGGGTCCGGGCCCCCGAAGATCCGGTCGGCGATGCCTGTGGTGATGCCGACCAGCACGCCGAGGGCCAGCGCGACTACGACCATGCCGATCACCAGCGCTTTGTTCAGGCGGCGGTCCATTCGTCTCCTTCACGTTCAACGAGTCCGCGCCGTTCGAGGTCCAGCAGATGCGCAAGCACCGATCCGCCGGCGGCAGTCACCAGGCGCGAATCGAGTCCCGGATAGGCATTGGCGACAATGTCCGGGATCGGCTGCGGCTTCTCACGGACCAGCGCGAGGATCTGCCTTTCGCGCTGCATCCGGTGGCCCGCAAGATGTCGAACATATTGCGCGGGGTTGGTCACAGGCGGGCCATGCGCGGGATAGTAGATGCGGTCTTGCCGCTGCCGCAGCTTGTCCAGGCTCGCCATATAGGCCGCCATGTCGCCGTCCGGCGGGAAGATCACCGTCGTCGACCAACCCATGACATGATCGCCGGTGAACAAGGCGTCGCCATAAGCAAAGCAGAGGTGGTTCGAGGTGTGGCCCGGCGTCGCGACCGCGGTCAGCGGAGTGCCGTCCACCTCGATCGTCTCCGCGTCGGCGAGGACCCGGTCTGGCGCGTAGTCGCCGTCGAACGAAGCGTCTGCGCGCGGGCCGACCGTCTCCAGTGCGAGCGCGTCGCAGCCGACAATCGGCGCTCCCGTCCGCTCGGCAAGCGGCCGCGCACCCGGGCTGTGGTCGCAGTGCGTATGCGTGCACATGATCGCGGCGACACGCCGGCCGCCGATCGCCGCTTCGAGCGCGTCGAGATGCTCGGAAAGATCGGGCCCGGGATCGATCACCGCGACTTCGCGCTCGCCGATCAGATAGGTCTGGGTGCCGGTATAAGTGAACGCCGACGGATTATGCGCCAGCACGCGCGCGATCTTTGGCTCGAGCGGCTCCAGGCGGGCATAAGGCGCGTCCACGCGCCCGCCTGTGCCATGGGCGCCCTGCCCTTGGCTAGCAGGTCAGGTTGAAGGGCCCTTCGCTTCCGACCGCCTGGCCCGAGCGGACGATCTGCAGCTCGAGCTTTCCGCCGACCGCGTGAAGGCAGACGTCGGTGGGCACCGTCAGACGCATCGACCTGCCCTTCTTCAGCTGGGCGAGATTGACGTCGGCCTTGGGATCACCGTCGCGCACGAACCGCAAGCTGGTGTCGGCGGGAAGGTCCTCGCCCGCCTGGACGGTCAGCAATGTCTGGCGAGTGAAGTCGGTGCACGGCCCCTGCGCTCCGCCGGGCTCATAGCAATCGAAGCTTATGCGCGGCCTCGGCAGCGGCACCAATGACGCGCCGGCTGCCATCCCAAGCACATGGGTCGGAGCCGTCGGAGCAGTCGGCAGGGGCGGAAGCGCCGCATATTCGTCCTGCACCGGCGCCGGCGCAACGCGGCGCGGAGCCGGAAGCGGAGCGGCCGCGGCGGCCTTCGGCTGGCCAATGCCCGGAAGCGGCGCGAGTCCGTCGAGCGCGGGTGTCCGGCCGGAAGACTGCGCGGGCGAATTCTCGAGCCGCGCCACCTCGGCGTAGATCGCGGCGATGATCTGGTCGCGCACCGCAGCCGGCATCTCCTTGTTCGCGTTCAGCTTGGTAATCGCGTCCTTGAGCGTGCCGATCCACTCGGCGTCAGTCTGCCCCTCATTGCCGCACAGCTTTACCTTCGACTGCTGCGGCTGCCCGTCGACGACCTCGTGCACGGTGGTTTCGAACTTGTGCGCATCGCAGTTCTGAATCAGCTGTCGGGCCTGCGCGTTGGGCGGAGAGTCCTGCGGCGCAACCTTCTTCGCCGCCGGAGCGGCTACCGCCGCGGCGGCAAGCGCCACGCACGAAAGTGCCGCGATGAATGGAATGCGCCCCGCCACCATGCCTCCTTGTCCCAATGAATGCGAGAATGCCCGTTGAACCGGTCAGGCCGCAAGAGCCGCAGCGGCGGGGGCTGCCCGGCGCTGCTCGGCGCGCCTTGCAAAGGCGGCTGGGTAAACTCGCCCGAACAGCGCTTCCATGCTGCTGTCCCAGCTGAACTGGAGCGCATGCGCCCGCGCCTGTTCCGCCATCGCACTGCGATCGGCATCCCACACCGCGATGATGTTTGCAGCCATCGCTGCGGAGTCGCCGATCGCTCCCAGCCTTCCGACGGCGTCGGTCACCCGATCGATCATCGCGCCGGCCGCGACACCCACCACGGGAAGGCCGGAGGCCTGGGCCTCGACGATCGAAACGCCAAACGTCTCGTCCGCCATGCCCGACACATAGATGTCGGCACTCGCGAGCCAGCGCGCCAGCTCGGTTCGGCTGTTCATATAGCCAGGCATGAAGATTCGGCCGTCGCCAAGCGCCGCGATCTCCGCCTTCAGCGGCCCCTCGCCGATGAGCACGAGCTTCGCGCCGAGCCGCCCGGGAAGGCGGCGGAATGCATCGACGACAAGGTCGGGCTTCTTTTCACTGTCGAGCCGCCCGACATAGACCAGCAGCGGCTGCTCTTCCGTCAGGCCAAGCTTGTTCCGCAGCCGCTGATCGCGTCGAGACGGCCCGAATTCGCCGAGCTCGACTCCGAGCGGCACGACATCGACGCTGCCGATGCCGAGCGAGCGCAGCTTCGCCGCGCCGCCGTTTTCGCTGAGCGCGAAGACGGAATCGAAACGGCGGTAGAGGAGTCCGCAATAATCGTAGCAGATGCGCGCAAGCAGCCCGGCGACCGGTTTGGTCAGCACCTTGGACAGCGGCCGATCGACGTAAACAGTCGGAAAATCGGTCATGTAGGCGGCGACAAGAGCCGTGTCGGGATAACGCCTGCGGTAGCTGATCGCCACCCACGGCAGATTATAGGCGTCCTGGCACTCGATCAGGTCGGGCCGATAGCGCTTCAGCGCGGCACCGACCGCACCGTTGCGTAGCATCAGCCGGTAATGGGGACTGCCGGGTACGCGCGGAGAGGCGATCGTCACCGTCACCGCGCGCTCCTCCTCGGCGATCTCGTCGCGCGCGCCCGGAACGATCATCAGATGCCGATGGGGCGTAGATTCGAGAATGTGGCGGCGCTTGTGCAGCAGATAGGTACGAACGCCGCCGCCCACGTCGGACCAGCTCTGCGTCACGTCGCAAAAGGTTTTGGCACCGACTGTGCCGCCGAAGCTCCGATCGAGGGGGCTCATCGTTCAGCCCAACCCCGGAGCAGGCGCAAAGTGCCGTCAGCTACACGTTTCACGGTCGCGGCCTATAGAGGCTGCACGAGTCATTCAAGCGGCTCATCTGCCCTCGGCCGCCTCGATCGGAGCATGCGCCTCGACGATCTCGGCGGGACTGTCGGAATTTTTTACGATCAGCGGGACAGATGCGGCAGCGTGGGATGAAAAATCGGTAGAAAACAGCCATTCCTTCAAATTGGCACGCGGATTGCTACAATAATCGCGTCCACTTGGTTCCACGCCACGAAGGGGCGGTGCAGCGGTTCTCTGGTCCCCTGCACCGCCCTTTCTTCATTCAGGCGTCAGCGCTGATCAGCTGCTTGAGCTCGCCGCTTTCAAACATCTCCATCATGATGTCCGATCCGCCGACGAACTCGCCCTTCACGTAGAGCTGCGGAATGGTCGGCCATTCGGAATATTCCTTAATACCCTGCCGGATCTCAGGGTCCTGGAGAACGTCGACCGTCTCATATTTGGCACCGAGGTGCTCGAGGATGGCGACCGCACGGCTGGAGAAGCCGCACTGCGGGAACAGCGCGGTTCCCTTCATGAACAGGACGATGTCGTTGTTCCTGACAATTTCGTCGATGCGGCTGCGGGCGTCACTCACTGGTCATCTCCGTTGGCACCGCCGTTTCGAGCTGCAGTGCGTGAAGCTCTCCCCCAACTCGCCCCCCAAGCGCCGAATAGACCGCCTGGTGCTGGCGGATGCGGCTCATCCCTTCGAAGCTGCGGCTGACGACCCGGGCTGCATAATGGTCGCCGTCGCCGGCGAGGTCGCGGATCGTCACTTCGGCGTCCGGTATCGAGGCCTTGATCAACGCCTCAATGTCCTCTGCCGCCATCGCCATCAGAGGTTCGTCGCCTCGATGATCTGGCGCCGCGCCTCGATCTCCTTGTTGCGGAGCGCCTCGCGGACCTTGTCCTCGTCGATGTCGACGCCGGCCGAGGTGAGGTCGCCCAGCACCTTGCGGATCACGTCATGGTCACCGGCTTCCTCGAAGTCGGAGCGGACCACGTCCTTCGCGTAACTTTCGCTTTCGGCTTCCGAAAGGCCCATCTGCCGCCCCGCCCATTCGCCAAGCAGGCGATTGCGCCGGGCGGTGATCCGGAATTTCATCTCCTCGTCGTGCGCGAACTTCGATTCGAAAGCCCGCTCGCGATCATCAAACTGGGTCATGCCGGTCCCTTGTCCATGTGCCGCCGAGATAGGAGGAGGCGCGCGCCGGCGCAACGCGCTACCGCTTCGGCCGCAGGCACATGCGCAGCAGGACGAGGACGACTGCGCAGGCGATCGTGTCGGTCAGCCAGTCGAGCGGATCGCTGTCGCGGTGGAGCACCGGAATGGCCTGCGCCACTTCGATGAATGCGCCGAACATCGACAGGCCGAGTATCAGCCGTACCGTCGACAGCCGCGGGTAAGCGAAGGCGCCGAGCAGCCCCAGAGTCGCAAACGCGACCGCGTGCTGGATCTTGTCCGAAGGCTCGCCGGGAACTTCCGGCGGGTGCGGCAGAAGCGCCATCACCAGCGCGAACAGCGCCGCCGCCCAGAACAGGAGCCGGACGGCGCGGCCGCCCGAATAGCGATCGACGAATGTCACTCGACGTAGTGCGCCGTGGTCTTCTCGCGCACTTCCTCGGCGGTGACGCCGGGCGCGAGTTCGATCAGCCCGAAGGGGTGATCGTGGTCGGGCCGCTGGAACACGGCGAGGTCGGTGATGATCATGTCGACGACATTCTTGCCCGTCAGCGGAAGCGTGCACTCCGGGATGAACTTGGGCGCGCCATTCTTCGACACATGCTCCATGACGATGATGATCTTCTTGACGCCCGCGACGAGGTCCATCGCCCCGCCCATGCCCTTGATCATCTTGCCGGGCACCATCCAGTTGGCGAGATCGCCCTTTTCGCTGACTTCCATTCCGCCAAGAACCGCGAGGTCGATATGCCCGCCGCGGATCATCGAGAAGCTCGTCGCACTGTCGAAATAGCTCGTCTGCGGAAGCTGGCTGACCGTCTGCTTGCCGGCGTTGATGAGGTCGGGATCGACCTGGTCGTCATAGGGGAACGGCCCGATCCCGAGCATCCCGTTCTCGCTCTGAAGCGTGACCGTCATTCCGGGCGGCACATGGTTCGCGACGAGCGTCGGGATGCCGATGCCGAGATTCACATAATAACCGTCCCGCAGCTCCTTCGCCGCGCGCTGCGCCATCTGGTCCCGGGTCCAGCCTTTGGTCAGAGTCTCGGTGCTCATTTTTTACTCCGTTCCCCGGCGAAGGCCGGGGTCCAGTCCTTAACAACGACCGGCGCGGCAGCGCCGCCTGGTCCCCGGCGTCCGCCGGGGAACGGGAAGACGAAGCTCATGCGCGCACCGGTGCTCATTTCTTGCGTCCGATGAGGTCGCGCGGCAGCGGATTGTCGGGCGTCGCCTCCTGCCACAGGATCGACGCGACCAGCCATTTCCCGTCGATCTTCACCAGCTGGAAGCTGTTGATCCCGCGCTCGTGGAAGCTGCCGTCCGCGGTGCGCCCGTCATAGGCGGACCAGGCCGTGGCGAGTCCGCCCCACACCTCGGTGCGCCGCCCGAGCTCGCGCTCGGTGAAGCCCTTCTCTTCGAGGATCTTCGCGTTGCGGCTGATATAATCCTCAAGCGTGCCGCCACGGACGCCCTTGGGGCCCGTCGCCTTGAGCGTCGCACCCGGCGCGAACAAGCTGCGCATCCGGTCGAAGTCGCGTTTCTGTCCCGGGGGGCCGGAAATGACCTCGTAAACGCCGCGGATCGCCGCATCGATGCCGCCGAGATCCGACTTCGGCACCTGCGGCGCGGCGGCCGCGGCGGCGAGCAGAAAGGCGATCATGCGGGCTCCCTTTCGCGAACGGTGCGGAACTCGATCTTCTTGTCGTACGGCGAGCCGTCGATCAGCCGGTTCACGAAAATCGAGGGCAGGTGGATGCAGTCGGGGTCGAGCGATCCCACGGGCACGATCTCCTCGACCTCGGCGATGCACACCTTCCCGCAAGTGGCCGCCGGCAGGTTGAAGTTGCGCGTCGTCTTTCGAAACATGAGGTTACCGGTCTCGTCCGCCTTCCACCCTTTGACGATGCTGACGTCGGCGCGGATGCCGCGCTCGAGGATGTAAGTTTCGCCGTCGAAGTCCTTGTGCTCCTTGCCTTCCGCAACCTCCGTTCCGACGCCTGTCTTCGTGTAGAAGCCGGGGATCCCGGCGCCGCCCGCGCGCATCCGCTCGGCGAGCGTCCCCTGCGGCGTGAACTCGACCTCGATCTCGCCGGCGAGGAATTGCCGCTCGAACTCCTTGTTCTCGCCGACGTAGGACGAGATCATCTTCTTCACCTGCCGTGTCCGAAGCAGTTTGCCGAGCCCTTCGTTGTCGATCCCGGCATTGTTCGAAGCGATGGTCAGGTTCTTGACCCCGCTCGCCTGGATCGCGTCGATCAGCCGCTCGGGGATTCCGCAGAGGCCGAACCCGCCCGCGGCGAGCGTCATGCCGTCGAACAGCAGCCCGTCGAGGGCCGCTTCTGCGCTCGGATAGATTTTCTGCATCGTCACTCCTTAGCCTCTCTCCCCTTGCGGGAGAGAGCGACTCTGCGAAGCTGAGCGGAGAGAGAGGTAGCTAAGCTTCAGCTTCGCGCGAGGCGGCGCCTCGCTCACCCTCATCCAACTCCGCCTAAGCTCCTTCGTCGCTAAGGCTCCGTATCACTCTCCCGTCAAGGGAGAGGGGCAAAAAGTCAGCCCTTCAGCTTCGCCAGCACCCCCTGCAGCTGCATCGCGTTGGACATGTCGCCCTCGACCTTGAGCTTGCCCATCATGAACGCGGTCATTCCGTCCATTTGACCGGCGGCGAGCTGCTGCCAGTCGTCCCAGCCGATGCGGATGGTCGTGTCGGCGGGACCGTCCTCCTCACTCACCTGCTGGGCGACGCCGTCGAGCATGATCGCGCCCTGATCGCCGCCGAAGTCGATCTTCACGCGCTTGCCCGGGATCCACGCCTGGCCCTGCTGCATACGCCGAACCAGTTCCTCTTTCGTCATCGCCTGCTTTCTCCTTTGTCAGTAGCGCTAGCGCCGTGTTGCAGGCGAAACAAGCGAAGCCTATCTGCCCGCCAATGGGATACGAAACCTCGCTCCAGCTCTTCATCGATGGCGTATGGAAATCGGGCGCAGGCCGCGATGCGCATCCCGTCGTCAATCCGGTCAACGCGCAGCCGATCGCCGAAGTCCCATACGCCACCAAGGATGACCTCGAGGAGGCGCTCGCCGCCTCTGAGCGCGCCTGGCCCGAATGGCGCTCGACCGATGTCGAGAAGAGGGGCGCGATCCTGCACAAGACCGCCGATCTGCTCCGCGAGCGCGCCGACCACATCGCGCGCACGATGACCCAGGAGCAGGGCAAGGTGCTCAACGAGGCCAAGCTCGAAACGCTCGCGTCCGCCCAGCTGTTCGATTGGTATGCGGAGGAGGCCAAGCGCGACTACGGCCGCACGCTCGTCCGCCCGGCGGGACAGCTTAGCCGGGTGATCCGCCAGCCGGTGGGCCCGACCGCGACCTTCACGCCGTGGAACTTCCCGCTTTATTTGCTCGCCAAGAAGGTCAGCGCCGCGCTTGCCGCGGGCTGCACGGTGATCTCGCGCCCGCCGCACGAGACCCCGGGCGTCGGCACCGAGCTGTTCCGCGCGCTGCATGACGCGGGCATTCCAAACGGCGTCGCCCAGCTGGTTCACGGCGACAGCGCCCTCGTCAGCGAGACGCTGATCGCCAGCCGGGTGATCCGCAAGGTCAGCTTCACCGGCTCGACCAATGTCGGCAAACATCTGATGCGCCTGTGCGCCGACAGCATGACACGAGTGACGATGGAGCTCGGCGGCCACGCGCCCGTGCTGATCTTCGACGACTGCGACCTCGAAAAGACGCTCGATATGGTCGTGCCGCAGAAGTTCCGGAACGCCGGCCAGGTCTGCGTCTCGCCGACACGTTTCTACGTCCAGAGCGGAATCTACGACGCCTTCATCAATGGCTTCGCTGAGCGCACCCAAAAGGTGAAGGTCGGCAACGGCCTCGAGGATGGCGTAAAGATGGGCCCGCTCGCCAACCAGCGGCGGCCCGATGCGATCGAAGCGCTCGTTCAAGACGCCAAGACCAAAGGCGCGCGGGTCCTCGCCGGCGGCGAGCGCGGCGACGGCGGCTTCTTCTTCCAGCCGACGCTTCTCGCCGACGTCCCCAACGAAGCGAACATCATGAACGACGAGCCCTTCGGACCCGTCGCCGTCAGCCGTCCATTCGACACGTTCGACGAAGTGATCGAGCAGGCCAACCGCCTGCCCTATGGCCTCGCCGCCTTTGCCTTCACCGAGAACGGCCGCCGCGCCAACTTGATCGGCGACTTGGTCGAAAGTGGCATGGTCGGGATCAACACGTTCGCGATCAGCGGCGCCGACACGCCGTTCGGCGGGGTGAAGGATTCAGGCTTCGGGAGCGAGGGCGGGAAAGAGGGCCTCGAGAGCTACCAGGTCGTCAAAGCCGTCCATCAGGCGTAGCTCGAGAACGTCTCGCTCAATTCACGAACGCGAGCCCGCCGCTGCGCAACCCGATTGAATTGCGGCCGTGCTCGAATTCCCGCGCGTGCAGGTAGCGCTCGTTGAAGTCGGCGACGTCGCGCATCGCCTCCCAGTCAACGAACCGGATGATCCGCCGGTCGCGTTCCATCAGGCCGTCGCGCTGAAGCCCCTGCAGCACGCGGTTGACGTGGACGGGCGTGAGCCCGCTCGCGTCGGCCAGCTGCTCCTGGGTCATCGGCAGCTCATAAACTCCATTCGGGGCAAGACCCTGCGCGTTCATTCGGCAGGCGAACTCGCACAGCAGGTGCGCGATCCGGCTGCGAGCATCGCGCCGCCCGACGTTGAGCACCCATTCGCGGAAGATCGACGATTCCACCAGCGTGAACACCAGCACTGCGCGTGCCACGGCGGGGTTTTCCAGCACCAGCCTCTCAAGCGACTCGCGCGCGATTTCGGCGACGACTCCGCGCGTCAGCATCTGAACATTATGGTCCGATTCCTCGAGGAACAGGTTCTGGAAATCGGGTGCTTCGCCAGGGATGTGGATGGCGACGATCTGCCGTGAGCCATCTCCGGTCAGCTTGTGACGAAAAGCAAAGCCTGAGAGCAGCATCACGCAGCGATCCGGCCTGTCGCCCTCGCGCATGATATATGCCTGGGCCTCAATCGTCCGGATCTTGTACGGAAGATCGAGTATCCGCTTTTGATCATCGACCCCCAGCGGATGGTGAGCTCGAATCCTGCGAATGAGCAGGTCGAGCGGATTCTCTTTGATCAGGTCCACTTGGCGTTCTCCCGCGAGCCTTGGGGCGGGAGCACATGTTATCTCTCAGTCGCCAACGCCCGGAACCCGGCTGGCGATGCGCGACTATAGCATAGTCGGCCGTTCAAAACACACATGTGTTGAAAAATAAAAGACAAACATGGATTTGGCCGTGTTCTCGGCACGGTTAGCCCGCAGCACGCTTCCCGCCCACCTTCAGCTGCACGACTGGCAATCCTGCCGCTGCGGCAGCCGCCGCCTCGTAACGGTGCGCAAGCTCGAGATGCGAGCGCCGCGCTTCCGCACTATCCGCGCGCTCCGCCGCTACGCGCTCCTCGCGCGCTCGGCGTGCGAAATAATCGTGATCCGATTGTTGCATTCACCCCACCCCAATTCGGCACTCATCTATATGAGATACAAGCACTTTTCTCATACATGGGTTAATTCCCCGCCTGCGCGGGGGTGACGGAGAAACGGACGAAAGCTAGACGCGCCGAATGACCAAGCGCACCGGCGGACAAATCCTCGTCGACCAGCTGAAGATCCAGGGCTGCGACCGCATTTTCACGGTGCCGGGCGAGAGCTTCCTCGCGGTGCTCGACGCGCTCCACGACACGACGCAGATCGAGACGATCGTCTGCCGCCAGGAGGGCGGCGTCGCCTACATGGCGGATGCAGACGGCAAGATGACCGGTAGGCCCGGCGTGGCGTTCGTCACCCGGGGTCCCGGCGCGACAAACGCCAGCGCGGGCGTCCATGTCGCGTTCCAGGATTCGACGCCGATGATCCTGTTCATCGGCGACGTCGCGCGCGGCGACCGGGGCCGCGAGGCGTTCCAGGAGATCGACTTCCCCGCCTTCTTCGCGCCGGTCGCCAAATGGGCGGCGCGGATCGAGGATGCGGCGCGCATCCCCGAATATGTCGCCCGAGCCTACCGCGTTGCGACCGCAGGGCGACCGGGCCCGGTCGTCCTTGCGTTACCGGAGGACATGCTGCGGGACGAGGTCGAGGTTGCCGACCGTCCCTGCGTGCCGCCGCTCGCCGAGGCCCCTGATCCGGGCGCGGTGCAAGCGCTGTTCGAGCTTCTGAAGCAGGCGGCCTCGCCGGTCGCGATCGTCGGCGGCGCAGACTGGAGCCCGCGCGCTGCGCACCATTTCGCCAATTTCGCCTTCCGTCACGGAATTCCGGTCGCCGCGGCCTTCCGCCGGCAGGACGCGATCGACAACAAGTGCGGCGTTTACGCGGGCCAGCTCGGCTACGGCCCCAACCCCAAGCTGCAGCAGCGCATCCGCGACGCGGACCTGATCCTCGCCGTCGGCCCGCGCCTCGGCGAAGCCACGACCGACGGATACACGCTGATCAAGCCCGATCACCCGGACCAGACGCTGGTCCATGTCCACCCCGACCCGAACGAGCTCGGCCGCGTCTTTCACGCCGACCTCCCGATCTGCGCCGACATGGGCGAGTTCGCCGAGATGATCGACGAGTGGATCGACCCCGATCTCGTCCGCTTCTCCTTCGGCGACGACGCGCACAAGCAGTGGCTCGACTGGTCGGAGCCGAAGGCGCGTGAAGGCGTGAAGCTCGACCTCGGTCCATGCGTCGCGGAGATGCGGGAGCGGCTGCCGCACAACACGATCGTCTGCAACGGTGCGGGCAATTTCTCCGGGTGGTGGCACCGCTACTGGCGCTACGGCGCCATGCCGACGCAGCTCGCGCCGACCAGCGGGACGATGGGCTATGGGCTCCCCGCCTCGGTCGCGGCCGCGCTTCGCTTCAAGGACCGGCCGGTGGTGTGCATCGCCGGCGACGGCGACTTCCTGATGAACGGTCAGGAGCTGGCGACGGCTGCGCAATATGGTGCCGACATCCTCATCATCCTTGTCGACAACGGCAGCTAT
Source organism: Sphingomonas sp. (assembly GCA_013361785.1). Classification (GTDB taxonomy): domain Bacteria; phylum Pseudomonadota; class Alphaproteobacteria; order Sphingomonadales; family Sphingomonadaceae; genus Sphingomicrobium. The sequence continues at coordinate 6,327 of JABFXK010000272.1, read as the reverse complement.
GGCACGATCCGCATGCACCAGGAGCGCGAATATCCGGAGCGGATTTCAGCGACCGAGCTCAAGAACCCGGATTTCGCCGCGCTGGCGCGCGCTTTTGGCGGATGGGCGGAGACAGTGGAGAAAACGGAGGATTTCGCGTCGGCGCTGGATCAGGCGCTTCAGCGCAAGGGCATCCGCCTGATCCACTGCAAGACCGACGTCGAGCAGATCAGCAACGCGACCACGATCTCGAAGCTGCGCGAACGGAAGAAGCGCTAGCGGTTATCATCCATCCGCCACGCGCGTTCGAACAGCGCTCGGTGGACGTCGATCTTCGTCTGAAGGCTCATCGACCGTTCGGTCGGCGCCTGCTCCTGCCTCTGCGACACCGGCGTGTCCGGGAAGTGCACCACAAGCTCGTCGAAATGACTGCCGAAGCTTCCCCTTTGTCGCGGCCGCCGGTGAGGCACTATGATCTCCGTTATTGATCCGGCGCAAAAACAATGCACAGGATCATGCCGCGGGTCCACGGTGCGCCGAAATGGATCAGTCAGGCCGAGGCAGGAGCCTGTCGTTGAGCGCCCTCGCAAGCTCAGGGTCGTCCCGCCACAGCGAGTAGGGACGGCCGGCGAACGCCTCCGTTTGAACTGCGAGCAAGGTTCGGATGGGTGCGCACGGATCCCTGACGGCGCTCAATTGATGAGCGGCAAGCGCGAACTCATCGCTCCGGCGGAGCCGCAGTCTGTGTCGTTGCAATTTTGCCCGTGCCATCGTCCACCTCGCCAAAACGCGCGTTTGATTTCAGCAGGTTACATGGCGTGCGGCTGAGCACGAAGGCAAAGTCGCTCCGCTTCGGCTGAAACTCTATTGCGCTTTCGCTACAGGCCGAACGGATAGGTCTCCTCGACCTCGCGGTGCTCACCCGGCCGAAGCTCGCCCGGAAGCGGAGTCACCGCGGTGGTCTCGTCGAACCATACCCAACCGTCGAATTGCTTCGGCAGGATGGTTTCGCTGTAGTGGCTCCAGCGCTCGGTTTCGGGGCGGTAAATGACTCCGATGAAGCGCTCGAGCCTCGGCTCCATCAGCCCTTCCCTGAGACCACGCGCAACCTCGCCGTTGCGAAGATCGAGGAGGAAGCGCGGAATCCCGGCGTCGTGGCTCAAACGCTCCTGGCTTTCGGGCAGCGACGGGTTCACGCGCTTCACCTTCATCGGTTCGTCCCAGTCATCGGCCGCGGCGACCGTTCCTGTATGCGTGCCGAAGCCGATCAGCCGCGCCCTAGCGTCCCATTTCTCCTTCACCAGCTGACCGATGTTCAGCTCGTGCCGGTTCATCCCCATGTCGGTGAAGGCCGCGTTGCCGATATGGCTGTTGTGCGCCCACACGATCGCCTTCGAGCTCGGCCCCTTCGCCTCCAGGATCATGTTCAACGTATCGAACATGTGGCTGTCGCGCAGATTCCAGCTCTCCGCCGAGCCATGGTACATGATCCGATAATATGCCTCGGCGTCTTTCACGAGGCGCGCGTTCGCCGCCGCGTCTAGCCACTCTTCGCATTCGGCACCGAAGCAATCGACCTGCTTCTGCAGCAGGTCCTTGAGCATCTGGATGACCCCGACCTCGCAGCGGGCGTAGCCTTCGACGAGCGAATGCCGTCCATAGACGGCCGGGTCCTCGGCCCATGGATCGAGGCAGCCGTAACGCAGGTGCGCGAGACGCGCGAGCTCCGGATCCTCGCGGTCGAGGAAGTCGATCACCGCCTGCATCGACCCGCTGAGATTGTAGAGGTCGAGACCGTAGAAGCCGCACATGTGCTCGTAATCGCGGCCTTGGTTGTGCTCGCGCATCCACCGGACGAAGGAGTCCACCTCCTCGTTGCGCCACATCCATAGCGGGAACCGCTCGAAGGCGGTGAATTCCAGGTCGCGCGGCGGCCGGTGCCGGACGTATCGATCGATCGTCGCGCAGTCGGGCCAGTCGCCCTCGACCGCGACGATGTTGAACCCGTGGCGCTCGATCAGCCGCCGCGAGATGGCGGCTCGGGCGCGGTAGAATTCGCTCGTGCCATGGCTCGCTTCGCCTAGGCAGACGACACGGGCATCGGCGTACCTGTCGAAAAAGGCGCCGAACGCCGGGTCGTCGATGTCGGGCAGCGGCTCGGCCGAGTCCGCGATTAGCTGGGCAGGTCTATCCAGTTCAGTTTCAAGCATCTTTCCAACCCTCTTCCCCGATCAGGGGAACGAAGCGGACCCCGCCGAGGTCCGTTTGCTGAAGCGACCCGTCCTCCCGCTTCGTCGCCTTGACGAGCTTTTGCACCCAGCCGGGGCTTCCGACCGGCATGACGATGCTTCCGCCGCGGCTGAGCTGCTCGACCAGCGGCGCCGGGATGTGGCTTCCGCTCGCCGCCGCGAGGATCGCGTCGAACGGCGCTTCTTCGGGACAGCCCCTGGTGCCGTCGCCCTCGACAATGCCGACATTGTCGTATCCGAGCCGCTCCAGCCGCTCGCGCGAGACCTCGATCAGCGCGTGCTGCCGCTCGATCCCGACCACCTCGCCGGCGATGCGGCTGATTACGGCGGCCGCGTAGCCCGAGCCCGAACCAACCTCGAGGACCTTGTCGCCCGACGCGATCCCCGCCGCCTCGATCATCAATGCGACGATGTAGGGCTGCGAAATCGTCTGTTGCGCCTCGATCGGCAGCGGGTGGTCGCCGTAGGCGAGGTGCGCATATTCGGGACTGACGAACGCCTCGCGCGGCACTTCGAGGAACGCATCGAGAATGCGCTGCTCAGTGATGCCGCGGCGGCGCAATTGCCGCTCGACCATCGCCTGGCGCTCTGCGGTATAGTCGGTCATCATGGTGGCCATGGTCCACCTCCAGACCATGGCGAAACGGCAAGATGGGCGGGCCGTTCCCGCTCTTGGCTTAAATCAATCCTGCCAGCGGGCTCGACGGGTCGGCATACCGGCGCTTCTGCATCCTGCCGGCGAGGTAGGACAGGCGCCCGGCCTCCACCGCCGCTTTCATCGCGCGCGCCATGAGCACCGGGTCCTTCGCTTCGGCGATCGCAGTGTTCATCAGCACGCCGTCGCAGCCGAGCTCCATCGCCACCGCCGCGTCGCTCGCGGTGCCGACGCCCGCGTCGACCAGCACCGGCACCTTCGCGCCCTCGACGATCAGGCGGATGGTCACCCGGTTCTGGATTCCGAGCCCCGAGCCAATCGGCGCCCCAAGCGGCATGATCGCGACCGCACCGGCTTCTTCGAGCTGCTTCGCGGCGATGGGATCGTCGACGCAATAGACCATCGGCTCAAAACCCTCTTTCACCAGCACCTCTGTCGCCCGAAGCGTCTCGCGCATGTCGGGGTAGAGCGTCTTGGCTTCGCCCAGCACCTCGAGCTTCACCAGGTTCCAGCCGCCCGCCTCGCGCGCCAGCCGGAGCGTGCGGATCGCCTCGTCCGCGGTGAAGCAGCCGGCGGTGTTGGGAAGGTAGGTGATCTTCTTCGGATCGATGAAGTCGGTGAGCCTGGGCTGGTTCGGGTCCGAGATGTTGACCCGCCGCACCGCGACCGTGACGATCTCCGCGCCCGACGCCTCGACCGCCGCCGCATTCTCCTCGAAGCTCTTATACTTGCCGGTCCCGACGATCAGCCGCGAATTGAAGGTGCGGCCGGCAACGGTCCAGCTGTCCGAATTGAATGACTGGGGAGCGTTCACTCAACCTCCTCCAACGAAATGCACGATCTCATAATCGTCGCCGTCCTCGACACAGACCTGCTCCAGCGTCGAGCGCGGGATCACCTCGAGGTTGCGCTCGACCGCGACGCGCAGCGGGTCGAGGCCGAGCAGGTTGACCATCTCGGCGACGCTCGTTCCGCCGGGCACCCGCCGGTGCTCGCCGTTGACTCGGATTGAGAGGCTTCCGTCCAGACTCATTGACAAAGGGCAGATAGGAGGCTCCACGCGCTCCCGCAAACCGCTCGACGCAGTGGCTCGCACTGGACGCGGCGGCGCACCTCTGCAAGGGAGCAGCCGCGACGCGGGCGAAGAGCCGAATTCAATAGGGGACTGTACATGGCCCAATCGCCAAAGGCTGCGAAGAACGGCGATATGCGGATCGATCCAGCGCTGGTCCGTGAGCTCGCGCAGCTCCTCACCGACAATGAGCTGACCGAGATCGAGGTCCAGGATGGCGAGCGCCGGATCAAGGTCTCGCGCGAGCCTCCGGCGATTATCGGTGCAGCGCCCGCGCTGCCCGCGCCGCAGCATGCCCCTGCCCCGGCGTTGAGCGCTCCGCCGATGCACGGCAAGGAGGATATAGGCGCACCCACCGAGGAGGTTGCCGGCCACACCGTCAAGTCGCCGATGGTCGGCACCGCCTTCCTCTCGCCGCAACCCGGCGCGGACCCCTTCATCAAGGTCGGCGATGCCGTGAAGGCAGGCGACACCCTGCTGATTGTCGAAGCGATGAAGGTGATGAACCCGATCACGGCGCCCGAGGCCGGAGTCGTCAAGAAGCTGCTCGTCAGCGATGGCCAGCCCGTCGAGTTCGACCAGCCGCTCGTCGTCATCGGCTGAGGCGCGGGTGGCGAAAATCGAAAAGCTGCTGATCGCCAACCGCGGCGAGATCGCGCTTCGGATCCACCGCGCCTGCCACGAAATGGGAATCCGCACCGTCGCGGTTCATTCGACAGCGGATGCCGACGCGATGCACGTGCGCCTCGCCGACGAGACCGTCTGCATCGGCCCGCCGCCGGCAACCGAATCCTACCTCAACATTCCGAACATCATTTCGGCGGCTGAGGTGGTCCACGCCGACGCGATCCATCCGGGCTACGGCTTCCTTTCGGAGAACGCGCAATTCGCCGAGATCGTCGAAAGCCACAACATCGTCTGGGTCGGCCCGAAGCCCGAGCACATCCGCACAATGGGCGACAAGATCGAGGCCAAGCGCACCGCGGCCAAGCTCGGGCTCCCGCTCGTCCCCGGCTCGCCCGGGCCGCTGACCAGCGTCGCTCAGGCGAAGGAGCTCGCCGACGAGATCGGCTATCCGGTGCTCATCAAGGCGGCCTCCGGCGGCGGCGGTCGCGGGATGAAGGTGGTCCCGTCCGAAGACCAGCTCGAAAGCCTGATGAGCCAGGCTGCGTCGGAAGCACGCTCCGCGTTCGGCGACGACACCGTCTACATGGAGAAATACCTCGGCAATCCGCGCCACATCGAATTCCAGGTGTTCGGCGACGGCAATGGCGAGGCGATCACCATCGGCGAGCGCGACTGCTCGCTCCAGCGCCGCCACCAAAAGGTGCTCGAAGAAGCACCGTCGCCGGCGATCACGCCCGAGGAGCGCGAGCGGATGGGCGAAACGATCCGCAAGGCGATGAGCGAGATGGGCTATCGCGGCGCCGGCACCATCGAGTTCCTATACGAGGACGGCGAATTCTACTTCATCGAAATGAACACGCGCCTGCAGGTCGAGCATCCGGTCACCGAGATGATCAGCGGCATGGACCTGGTGCGCGAGCAGATCCGCGTCGCTTCGGGGGAGGGCCTCAGCTGCACGCAGGAGCAGGTGCACCTCCACGGTCACGCGATCGAATGCCGGATCAATGCCGAGGACCCGGAAACCTTCGCCCCCTCACCCGGGCTGGTGAAGAATTACGTCGCGCCCGGCGGCATGCACGTCCGTGTCGATAGCGGACTCTACACCGGCTATAAGGTCCCGCCTTATTACGACAGCATGATCGGCAAGCTGATCGTCTATGGATCGAACCGCCAGAGCTGCATCCGGCGGCTGCGCCGGGCACTCGAGGAGTTCGTGGTCGAGGGCATGAAGACGACCATTCCGCTCCACCAGAAGCTGGTTCGGGACCCCGAGTTCCTCGCCGGCGACTACACCATCAAATGGCTCGAGGAGTGGCTCGCCCGCCCCGCGGAGTCGGCCGAGTAAACAACGCCCTTTTCACGTCCGCGGAATTGACCATAGTGCCGTTAAATGCGCGATTCCCTCGATTCTGCCGCCAATGCTTTTGACGGGGCCGGCGGCTCCCCAACGACAGCTGCAGAAACCTCGCAGCACCTCTACCAGAACCCGGTCCTCGACTGCGACTTCCCCGACCCCGCGATCGTCCATGCGGACGACGGCTATTATTACGTCTACGGGACCCAGAGTCTGCGCGGCGGTCGCTGGATCAACATCCAGGTCGCTCGCTCGAAGGATCTCGTTCACTGGGATTATCTCGGAGACGCGCTCCCCGAAAAACCGGAGTGGGCTCAGACGACGCAGGACTTCTGGGCGCCGAGCGTCATCTTCGATGGCTCGACCTATTTCATGTATTATTCGGCGACGC
>JABFXK010000119.1 GCA_013361785.1 Sphingomonas sp. | reverse complement strand
AAGCCTATCGATGTCGCTGCAATAGGCCAAGGCAACCTCGAGCTTGCGTCAGGCGCTTACGCTTGAATGCAACAACGGCACGCGATACCGATGATCGGGGATGGCAGTCAAGAACAGCGCTTCCGTGGCAGCCGCCCGATCACAGCGCATTCTCGTATTCGGCAATACGAACAATTTCCCCAATCTTTTGGCCGACGGCCTCAGAAACCTTGGCCACTTCGTCATTCAGGTCATTTCTAGAACAGACCTGCTGCATCGGCCCGAGGGCCGGTCTCCGGCGCTCCACGACAATTACCCTGAGTGGATTATCGATCGATCATCCCTGCGCGACGAGGACTATGCTTGGCAAACTCCGGCATTGTTCGAGATGCTGAGCGAACTGCAAGCCCACGACTACGACATGGCAATTTTGAACGACCTGGGGCCATCACTCGCGGAATGGCTGCCGGTGCCTACTGCGGTGCTTCTCACCGGTTCGGATCTAACGAGCTATGCTAGTTACGACTTGCTGCGCAGCCGTACGATGAACTGGGCGCCCAGCTTTCGGCAATCGTTGATGGGACGCGAGCTTTTGGATCGATACGCCGGCCTTGTGACCCGGCAACGGCGCGCGCTGCTGTCGGCCGATCTCGTCAGTTTCGCGTATGCGGGCCTAATCCCCGAAGGCGATAGGTTGCTCGACGAAATTGGCGTGCAGCCCGAGCAGCGCTTTATGCTGCAGATGGCAGAGACCATTCAGCTCAGCGCGACACCGCTCCCCCCAGGCGACCGGCTGAAGATCATCTCCGGCTGTCGAACGACATGGCGGGGAGGAGAAGGTTCAGGCCTGACGTCCCAGGACTTGAAGGGAACAGACATCCTTCTTCGCGGCTATGCCTTGTATCGGCAGCGGGGCGGCAATGCGAGGCTCAGCCTCGTCCGAAAGGGCGTTGATGTCCAAGCGACGAACGATCTGATCAAGGACCTCGGCTTGGCCCGCAAGGTGACCTGGCTGAAGGAAATGACTTTGGACGAATATCGGGCGGTGGTCGCCCACTCCCACATTGTCTGCGACCAGCTCGCCAACTCGTGCCCCGGGATGGTAACCCTCGACGCGTTGGCGCAGGGTCGCCCGGTGCTCGCAAACTTCAGACCGGATATCTTCGGGCGATATCAGAATGAGCCGTATCCGGGGCTCCAGGCGTCATCGCCGGAAGAAGTTTGCGAACAGCTGCAGTGGGCCGATGGCGACCGCGATGGCTTGGCAGAGCTCGGGCGGCAGTCTCGCGCCTACGCAGAAACAGTGCTCTCGCCCCAGCGGGCGGCCGCCTCATTGGTGCGAAAACTCATCGGGGAATAGCAGCTCCGGCGCGGCCCTGCGCCGCCCTTCAATCCAGGATTAGATAGGCCTGATTGGGTGCAAAAGTGACTCGCCGAAGGCGGATCTCGCGAAGAGACAGCGTGTCCTTGCAGGCCAGCGTCTCCCCGGGCCACTTGGGATGGGCAAATTCATCAAAGGCGATCACCGAGCCTTTGCTTAGGTGCGGCGCCAGGCATTCGAGGACGAAACGCGTCGGCTCATAGGTGTCGAAGTCAAGATAGCAAAGCGCAACCACAAGTGCTGGATTGTCCTTGAGGAATTGCCGTAAGGTCAGCGTGACGTCGCCTTTCACGAGTTCAAACTTACGAATGTGGGGGATCGGCTGCGTAGCTTCATGGGAGGCGAGCACGCGCTCGAGCTCCCGTTCGTACCCCGGACTCACGGCGTAATTGCCCGCAGCCGCATAACCGCTCGTTCCGTCTTCCTCGGCGACGCGCGGGAATCCTGAAAATGTATCGAACCCGATTGTTCGCCTCAAATGGTTATAAGGCTCGCGGAGGGCCCGTAGATTCCCCAGCGTAACCATGTCCTGGCCCCAACGAACGCCGAACATGCAGATTGCGCCCGGCGTTTCCAGGATCTGCTCGTAGAGATGGTTGAACCAAAGCGTCCGCGCGAGATGGATGTGCGACTGAAATAGGCCGAGCTGGTCTAGGATTTCCGAACCGGGGATGGGGGATTCCCGATAAGCAGCTTCGAGCGCGAGGCGAGCTGCACGCTCCGCATCCGAGGCGCGGCTTTCGTGACCGATCAGAGAGCGGTCGTCACCCATCCGAAGTGTCCTCTCATCGATAAGCGGGGAAGAAATCCACGCAGCCCGCGCGATCGCCGGCTAAAGACCGGTAGGCGACCGGATCGAGAATCGCGCCGCACAGATAGCTTTGCATGACGACATTCGTAAGCTTGCGTTTGACGTGTGCAATGCCGTGACGTGGATCGTCGACCAGACCGGGCGCACCGCCGAGATTGACGAATCTCACGTCGTCGAACCTCTCGATCGCGAAACCGTACAAACCGTAATGCGCCGAATGCCTGCGGCCTTCAGCGCTGGTGCCGGCGAGAAAGGCGTAAGCGGTATCCTCGAAGCGGACGAATAGCATCATGGATACGAGTTGCCCTTCGAGGAAAGCGCCTATGGCGCGAAACCCCTCGATCCCGGCAAGAGCGCGGAAGAATGCGGGCGAAAAGGAGGTGGTCCCGACGATCTGATGGGTATCAACGAGATTACCATAGAGGCCGATGAATGCATCCACGTGCGAAGCATATGAAATTTCCCGAATATCGAGAGCCTCGCGGGACGCATTCACTTCGCGCCATCGCCGCCCAGATTTGTCGATCCCGAGGCGCCGGTCGAAGACATAATGGGTCTTGAAAGGGCGGCACGACGTGAACGTTGCAACAAGTCGGTCCTCGGCGGGTTGACGCAAAGGATCGGTGACGAGGACGACGGACACGAAGCCCTGTTCGTGCAGACACGCGAGTCCATCTTCCAGCTCAGCACCCTGCGGAAACGGCAGGAAGGGATAGCAATTCAACGCGTCACGACGATCGCTGCTGGGAATGGTTCGCGCCAGCACCGGGGCGCCCCACGGGGCGATGTCGAACGGCTCGGATGTGGGGCCGAATGCACGCGCATAGGACAGGCTGGCAAACGGATGTCGTCGCTCCGCAGCGGTCACGATGCCGATGAGCTCCTCACCACCGCCTCGCCGCGCCAATGAACATTGAGGTTCCATAGGCAGCGTTCGCCTGCCTTTTCAGCCTCATAGGCCTCGCGGCCGTGGAGAACCCTGAGGTCATGAAAGACCATGCAGTCACCTGGCGCGAGGTGGAGTGGAGCGACGGACTCGGTCTGGACGAAACGGCTCTCGAGATACGCGAAGAAGGCGTTCTTCAGGCGATCGATCTCTGCGCTTTGGCCGGGCGAGATCCGGTAGTAGTTCCAATTTATCACGGGTCCGTATTTGTCCCTGCCGATGACCGGGACTATTTGCCCGGACGCCTCGCCCTTTCTGAAGGCGATCGGAATCGAACGGAGATCGGCATAGAGTTCCCGACTCTCCCGCTGCAGCGTTTCGCAGAGGCAGTCGCCGTCGAGGAACAGCGTTCGGCCGCCGTGGCGCGCCTGCGCCTCGCAAAAGAAAAAACCGATCGTTGGAGGGTTGGCGTTGTAGGCGCCGTCGGTGTGGAGCGGCTGTGCGGTCTTGCTGTGGCGATAAGTGGTTGCGAGCGCCGGATCGTATCGAATGTCGTTCCATATGGCGGGGATCCGCTCGAGCGTCATCGGGTTCTCACCGCGATAGTCGACGTCGCCAAGCTTCATGTTCACTGCGGCCCAAAAGTCCAGTGCTTCCGGAGCCGGCGGTCCTCCGCTGACATGAACCACGCGCGCTTGCCGCAGCGCCTCATCGAGAATGGCGGCCACAGCGTCCAATCTTCTCTCGGGACCGACATCAACCTTGAGAATCGTCGCGGCCGGATGATTCCCGCGAACGTAAGTACTCATGATCGATCGCCACTCGGGTAAACAGCGCCGGCTTCGCACTGCTGGTCAGGTCCAATGTGTTTCACGAGTTCGGCAACGACTGCATCCATATGCGCCTCGGTGAGATCTGGAAAGAATGGCAGGCCGAGGGCCGATTCGGCGAGGCATTCAGTCGCGGCGAGGTCGGTTCGACCGCAGTGCTCAAATGCGGGTTCGCGGTGGCACCCGGCCTGCCACCAACGCCTGGTGTCGATACCGGCTGCCTTCAGCTCCTCGGCAATCGTCGTGACCGGGGCGGGCACCGCCAGTACGAAGGTCGCGGTGACCCACGCCTGCTGCGCCGTTCCACCGCTGAACCACACCGGCCGGGCGTAGCGCATGCGCTTGTCATAGCCGTCGCGCAGTCGGCTCCACGTGCCTCGCGACGCAGGCCATCGATCAAGGCTCGCAAGCCCGACTGCTGCAGTATATTCGCTAAGCTTGCCATTCATTCCAGCGACCTCCGCCGTCCGCGAGCCCGCAAAGCCGAAATTGATCCGCTGTCGGATGGCACGACCAAGCTCCGGGTCGGCTGTCGCGACGAAGCCGCCCTCGCCGGCCGGCAGCGATTTGGTCGCGTGCAGGCTCACGACGGTGGGAACGGTACTGGCCACTACGGAATCGAACCCAGCGGCTGCATCGATCACCACTGGAATGCCACTCCTCGCACCGAACGAATCCCACGCCAGCGGATTCACTGGAGCTCCAAAAGCGCCGACGATCATGGCGGCGGCTGCCCGGTCGAGCACTTCAGCCGGCAGGGCAAGAAGCGCCGCCGGCGACAGCTGCCAAGTCAAAGGATCGACATCCACGAAAAAGGGCTGGAGGCCGCTTTGGAGCACGGCGTGTGCGCTCGCGCAAAAGGTCCAGCTAGGCAGGAGGCAAAGATTGCGGCCCGGCCGGCCTATTTCACTGAGCGTAGCTGCGAGACCCACAGTGGCGTTAGCCACCGATACGAGACCCTGCGCGTCGATTCCGAGACGTTCGGCCAGCCGACGCTCAAGCTCGGTGGCGAGGGGGCCGAAGTTCGAGTACATCCGAGTGTCGTCCAACCGCCTTAGATAAGGTGCAATTTCTTCCGCCGAGGGAAGAAGCGGACGGGCTACGGGAATGCGACTCATCCGCTCGAAGCCTGGATCTCGGGGGCAGGCGCGGCCCGCCTCCGCACCATCAGCATTTTGCGCGTGATCCGCACCCACTCATGATCGAAGAGCTCGGTGGCTGCCTCGACTACGTTGGCAATCGCGCCATCGACGCCGTCGTAACCGGTAAACGCGTCGTCGAGACACAAAATGGCTCCAGGCTCTAGGAGCGGCAACAGTAGCTCGAGGTCCGCGCTGACTGCCTCCTCCGAATGGTCGCCATCGAGGAACAGGAGCCTTGCCCTGACCCGATCGGCCTTGTGAAGCACGAAGTCGTGAGCGGTGCCGCGATATATCGTGACGGTGCTGTCCAGGCCGAACTCCTCGAGAGATCGGTCGAGCCACGCGCGCGGGCAGCTGCCGTTGGCATAGACCGGGAGCACGTCACTCTGAAACGCCTCGTCCCACACTGTGTGGTTCGCACATGCAACGACCTCCCGGCCATCGATGTGCATACGGACCGACCAGGTGCCATCTGCATTTTGCTGCCAGTCGTCCCTCTCGGGGAAAATGTCGACCGTGTGAACGCGACAGCCGACCGCTTTCGCAGCCAGGCCCAAGGCGATCGTCGAGCGGCCACACCACGCGCCGATCTCAACGACATCGCCAGTGACCGATCGATTGAATGCTACAGCGCAATAAAGAGCGAGCATTTGCTCGGGAGGCGTCCAGCCCGGCACTCTCTGAGCAACTCGAGTAAGTGTCGCATAGACTGGCTCTGTGGCCTTGAGCTCGTTTGAGCTTAGACCCATGCTCTCTCCGGCCAATACATTGAGTAAAAGCTAGTCCGCCGGCGCTTCTCCGGCAAGAGCCTGACGGCGAGGCTGCCGCGGCGGATGACGGTTGCGCGTGAGTGGCTCCAACGTGCGCTTTCGATGCAATCACGGCCTTTGCCGGTGGACTGTGCTTTTGACGGATTGCGGCCGGGGCCATTTTGCGCAACGTGATTATCCTCACCGGAGGGATGCAAATGAAAAGAGGAACAGTCATTCGGAAAGTTTGCGGCATTCTGATTTGCGGGGCGATGCTCGCGGCATTCCCAGCGGCGGCGCTTGCCCAAGTCACGTCGAACAGCGGCGGTGCCACGAGGACTGATGCAAGTGGCACCAGTCGGACATACGACAATGGCCAGGAACTTCCTTGGGGCTTGCTCGGCCTCCTCGGCCTGGGCGGGCTGCTCGGACTGAGGCGGCGCCGCGGAGCGCTTGGCGTGAAGCCTCTCCCCGAAGATTTCGACCCACAGAACTACCTACGTTTAAACCCGGACGTTGCACAGGCGGGCTTTGACCCTCGTGAACACTACGTCCGCCACGGTTGTCACGAGGGTCGCAGATATCGTCGATGATTGATGTTTCGCCGAGCTTTCGACCGAAAGCGGACTGGCCACTCCCGTAGTGCGCTGAAGCGGCTCGCGCCCGTCTGGGCTTTCCAGCACCGCGCTGCGTCGCTTATGCGTCTCCGATGACCATGCTTGTTACTGGCGCTGCGGGGTTCATCGGGGCTGCGACGTCCCAATCGCTGCTCGACCGCGGCCACGAGGTGATCGGGATCGACAACCTCAACGACTATTACGATCCACGGCTCAAGCAGGCACGGCTCGACAGCATCGCACGACAGTTCGACGATCGCTTCCGCTTCGAACGCGTCGATCTCGCCGACGCCGATGCGCTTCAGCGCGTTGCGGAGAGTGCGGAGATCGAGTCCATCGTCCATCTCGGCGCCCAGGCGGGCGTCCGCTACTCGATCGAGAATCCGCGCGCCTACATCCAGTCGAACCTTGTCGGCCACGCGAACATGCTCGAGCTCGCCCGGCATGCGGGCGTTCGGCACATGGTCTATGCCTCGTCCTCGTCGGTCTACGGGGGCAACAAGAGCCTGCCCTTTCGGGTCGAGGACCGGGTCGACCATCCGCTCTCGCTCTACGCCGCGACCAAGAAGGCGGACGAGCTGATCAGCGAAAGCTACGCCAATCTCTATCGGCTTCCGCTGACGGGCCTTCGCTTCTTCACCGTCTACGGGCCGTGGGGCAGGCCCGACATGGCGATGTGGATCTTCACCAGGGCGCTGTTCGAGGGCGAGCCGCTGCCGCTGTTCAATGGCGGCGAGATGCGGCGCGACTTCACCTACATCGACGACATCGTTCGCGGGATCTTGGCTTGCCTCGACTCGCCGCCGGCGGACGACGGGCAAGTGAAGGCGGGCGGAAGCACGAGCCCGCACGCGCTCTACAATATCGGCAACAGCCGAAGCGAAGATTTGATGCGCGTGGTCGAGCTGCTGGAGCGCGCGACCGGACGCAAGGCGCTGCTCGAGCCCAAGCCGATGCAGGCCGGCGACGTCAGGGAAACCTTCGCCGACATCAGCGCGATCCAGCGCGACCACGGCTTCGAGCCGAGCACGAGCATCGAGGAGGGCATTCCGCGCTTCGTCGCCTGGTACCGCGACTACCACGGACTTTGATCGCGGATTGTTACCTCTCGTAAAGGCGAGAATCGCCTATTGCGCTCCTGAATCGAGCACGCCGCGATGTCAGATCGGTTTGCCTAGGGGGACGTTGTTTAGCGGGCCGAGCGTGGGTCAAACGCCATCGTTGCCCTGTTCCAGGCTGCCGCCCACTGAGTGCGTCCATGTGAGCGAAACTTAGCCAACTTTGGCTTCAGAACCGTGTCAAGGGTCGATGGGCCGGAAGCGCCCGGCGCGAGTCCAGTGCTGCTTGCGCAAGCCGACTCGGTCGAGCCAGTCCAAACCGCTGAGGAGCAGCTCCGCACGGCGTCCGGCGAACCGCTGCAGCGAGAAGATCCCGGCGGACGCCCACGGAAGGAACGGGTTGCGGCGGCAATAGGCCCAAAGCTCGACGCGGACGGTCGGCCTGTGCGAGCTCGCCCGCGCGTGGAATCCGCAGGTGTCGACGACGACCAGCGTGTTCGCGGGTACGCAGAAGCGCGTCGGCTCGGGCAGCGCGAGCTCGGGCAGCTCGTCGGGGCGGATTCGGAAGGACCCGCGCTGCGACAGGCGATCGCCGGTCTCCATCACCTCGATGCTCTTGCGCTGCTCCCAGGCAATGCGTTCCGGGGACAGCCGATGCGAGCCCGCGACATAGGTCAGCGGACGGCCGTCCTCTTCGAGGTCGGTGAGGAAGAACCACGCCTTTAGTGACGGATGGAAGGTGTCGCAATGGAGCTCCAGCTGCGGATCCGGCGGGCCTTCGGCGACGCCCCCGCAGACCGTCTGGACGTAATAGAGCGGTGCCGTGCGGGCGCTTGCGACATAAGCCATGACCCCGCGCCAGGTTGCGCCTCGGACCAGTCTCTTGAGGGCCGGGCACCGAGCCGCCACCTCGGGTCCAAGCGGGACCCGCCGAGTGATCGTGTCGCCCTGCTGGTGAATGCGGGATTCGAACGGCGTCCCGAGAACGGCGGCCTGGACCTCGCGAAACTCGGCGGCGGGCAGCAGCTCAGTGACGACGATGAAGCCGTCGCGATCGAACTGCTCGCGCAAATGCCGCGGAATGGAGCGCGCGAGCCGGGCGCGCCTCCAGCGGGCGAGCGCATGTGCCGTCTGCAGGCGCCACACGTGCAGACCGGCGCGGTTCAAGGCACGCGAGCCGAGGATCGGATTGTCGGCGAAGGATTTGGCGCCGGTGAACAATGCCAGAACCCAGAACGGCGCGCGCAACCAGCCGAGCGACCTGAGTGCTCCGCGCACACATCGTCCGGCAAAGCCGTCGTATCTCTGCAGCGCTCTAAGGCTCGTGAAGTGCGTTGCCACGGAAGCTAACTCGCTGGCTCGCTGAGCCGCCGATCTGGCCGAGGCCGGCGCGTGGCGCAGGCGAAGGCAGGGGTGGACTTCCTGCTTGAACGCACAGCTGGCTCATAGCGCATGAATCGACTGCCTGCGATTCTGTAGAGGCCAAAACAAAAGGGGCGGGCCGAAGCCCGCCCCTTCGATACTCAAGCAAGCCGAGCCTTACTGGCCGCGCTCGCCCCGCTGCACCGGCGGCGGAGGAGGAGGCGGAGGCGGCGGCGGAGCCGGGCACGTTGCCGTGACCGGGATCACCGAGCCGTCCGGGCAAGTCTGCGTCGCCGGAGGCGGCGGAGGCGGCGGCGGAGGAGGCGGAGGCGGCGGCAGCGGGGCCGCAGCACCGAACTCGTAGCCGAGGCCGATGAGACCGGTCAGCGTATGCGAGCGTCCCGCGCCGTTCGTCGGCGTGAACTGCTTGCTGCCATAGCGCGAATACCGACCTTCGACCTTCGCGTAAAAGCCGCCGGAGATCTGCTGCTGAACGCCAGCGCCCCACTGGAGGCCATGGACGTTGTAGTGATCATAATAATAGCCGCAGGTCAGCGGTGGAACGGTGCCCGGGATCGGGCCCGCAACGCCGCAGAACCCGCCGCCAGGAACAGCCGGGAGGAACTCCTTGCGCTGTTCGTTGGTCACGTAAGCGAGCTTAGCATACACCTTCGGTCCGGGCGTTACGGCCACACCCGCACGAATACCAAGACCCCATTCCTGTAACGTCTTGTGGTTGACGCGTCCGGCACCGTCGATGCCGTGAACCTCAGCAGGCGCCCACCAAAAGGTACCTTCGCCTCCGACGAAGAAACCGCCGAGATCGAAGTCCGCGCCAGCAGATGCGCCCCAGCCGATCTTGCTCTTGCTTAGACCGTCCGCATGGAAGCTGCTGATACCGACGTCGCCGTCGGCATGGAAGCTAACCGCTTGTGCATTGGCAGCCTGAGCGCTTAGCCCCAAGACCAGTGCAACCGCGGTCAGCGCGCCAGTATGCAGTTTCTTCATAATATTCCTTCCCTCGTTACTTGTATGCCCAGGGTCGTTGCATCGGAGACGCAAGTATGTTGGAGATCATTAAATAGCAGCATCAATTCGCATTAGGAAGCCTTGTCGACTCCGATTCCACTCCATTCACAAGCGGGCCCCTTCTGAGTCACGCCTTCGGTGCCAGACGAAATTGGTCATCCTTAGTTCCGCCCACGCTCCCGTTTAGCGCCTTGTGTTGCCCATTCGACACAGCCGAGGATATCCGCAAGTGCATTGCGGAGGCTGCTTGAACGAGCTCGTCGGACTCAGCTTTCATTAAGGTGCCCGCAACGAAACCCCCAAACGCGCTAAACGGTTGCACTCAGTCCGGCCGCTCATGAATTCAATGATCCCCAAAGCCATGCCCCTTTTCGCCGTCTGGCTGGCCGCAGCGCTGATCAGCGTTCCTGCGACAGCGTCCGCCCAGGCGTCGGAAGCGAACCGGCTTTCCGACGTGATGGTCAGGCAGGTGGCGGCGCTTGCAAGAAGCCCTCGTGACGTTTCCCTGCTGATTGCCTCGGGGAGGACCGCACTGCAGATCGGCGATGCCAGCGCGGCGGCCGGATTCTTCGGGCGGGCGCGCGATCTCGCACCCGGCAATGCGGCGGCGCACCTCGGGATGGCGTCGACGCTCGTCGCTCTGAACCAGCCGGCCCCCGCGATCTCGGAATTCGCTCATGCACGGCAGCTGGGCTCGTCGCCGTCGGCCCTCGCGGCGGACCTCGGCCTTGCCTACGACGTCGCGGGAGACCAGCCGAAGGCACAAGCAGCGTACCGTTCCGGATTGAAAGGCGGCGGCGGCGCCGAGGCGCGCCGACGGCTTGCGCTGAGCCTCGCCATTGGTGGCGATCCTTCCGCCGGCGCGGCCGTGCTCGAGCCGCTATTGGCAGCGGGCGACAGGCCGTCATTACTGACTCGCGCCTTCATCCTCGCCTTGAGCGGCGACATCGCCGACAGCATGGCTGCCCTGGACCGGATTACCCGCGGCAGCGGATCAGCGGCCGAGCCGTTCCTGCGCGCTCTTCCGGCTTTGTCAGCGGCGGAGAAGGCGGCGATGCTGAACCTCGGCATATTCCCGACCCGGATTCCCATCCCCGACGCGGATTGGCGTCTGGGCGAAATCGCGTCGCTGGACAGCACTCCTGGCGCGGCACGGCCGATGGAATATGGCGGACCGCTGAACCCGCCGCCGAGCACGGCGGATCAGCTGCGCAATGCAAAGCTGGCGCTGTATGGAGTCTTTCCGGAACCCTGATCCGGCCAACTCAGATTTGCTGCAACGGGATGCTGCGCAGGTAGGCTGCGTAGTCCGAACTTCGGAGCTTTACCGCCGCGGCCTCGAGCTGGGCCTCGTCGATATATCCCATTCGGAACGCAATCTCTTCCGGGCAGGCGATCTTGGTGCCCTGGCGGCGCTCGAGCGTCCCCACGAACTCCGCCGCTTCGAGCAAGCTCATCGGGGTCCCGGTGTCGAGCCAGGCATAGCCTCGTCCCATCGGTTCGACGTGCAGCTCGCCCTTTTCGAGATAGCTCCGATTGACGTCGGTGATCTCGAGCTCGCCGCGTTCGGACGGCTGGAGATTGGCGGCGATGTCGACGACCTGTTCGTCGTAGAAATAGAGACCCGTCACCGCCCAGTTCGACTTGGGCTGCGCCGGCTTCTCCTCGATCGTAACCGCGCACATCTCGTCGTCGAAATCGACGACCCCGTACCGCTCGGGATCAAGCACATGATAAGCGAAGACGGTCGCTCCGCGGCGGCGCTGAGCGGCACGAGTGACAAGCTCCGACAAGCCGTGACCGAAGAAGATATTGTCGCCGAGCACCAGGCAGGATGGGCCGCCGGCAAGGAAATCGGCGCCAATCGTGAAAGCCTGAGCGAGCCCCTTCGCCTCGGGCTGGACGGCGTAGGAGATGCTCATGCCCCATTGGCTGCCATCACCGAGCAGGCCCTGAAACGCTTCCGAATCCTTCGGCGTCGTGATCACCAGCACCTCGCGGATGCCAGCCAGCATCAGCGTGGTCAGCGGATAATAGATCAGCGGCTTGTCATAGATCGGAAGCAGCTGTTTCGAGACGGCGAGCGTCACTGGATAAAGCCGGGTGCCGCTGCCTCCGGCGAGGATGATGCCCTTCATTTCGCGTTCTTCACCCATCTGTTCGTCAATTCTCCACAAGCCGGTGCACGACGCTCTCCGCCGAGGCTCGCCACGCCGGGAGCGACACTCCGTGCTTGTGGCGGAGCTTGGTGCAATCCAGCCTTGAGTTCGCGGGCCGCCTGGCCGCCGCCGAATAGTCGGCGCTGGCGATGCGCTTCACCCGCGCGGTCGGGCCGCCCGACCGGCCGGAGGCTTCGAAGATCCACTCGGCGAACTCTGCCCAACTCGCGTCTCCATCGGCGGTCATGTGGAAGATGCCGCGCAACGCGGGATCATTATCGCCGAGGAGATTGGCCGCAACCGCAAGCACGCCGTCGGCGACGTCCAGCGCGCTCGTCGGATTTCCTCGCTGGTCGGCGACAACGGCGATTTCCTCGCGATCGACGGCCAGCCTCAGCATCGTCTTCACGAAATTCGCGGCGAACGGGCTGTAGACCCACGCAGTGCGAAGAATTGCGCTGTTCGGCTGTTGTGCAAGGACCGCGTGCTCGCCCGCGAGCTTCGACGCGCCATAAACGCCAGCCGGGGATGGCTCATCCTGCTCGGCATAAGGCGACGCCTTCGAACCGTCGAAGACATAGTCGGTCGAGAGATGGACGAGCGGAATGCCAAGGATCCGCGCCGCGCCAGCGACGGCGCCAGCGCCTTTTTCGTTGATCGCGAAAGCCAGCTCGGGCTCGCTCTCGGCCTTGTCGACAGCCGTATATGCCGCGGCCGAGACCAGCACGTCGGGATGTTCAGCGTCGATCGCCGCTTCGATTGCGTCCGCGTCCGCCGTGAGATCGAGGTCGGGGCGTCCGAGCGCCACGATTTCGTGGCCTGCACGCGAACCCCGCTCAACGAGCGAACGCACGACCTGTCCCTCCCGGCCGGTAACCACGACCCGCATGGGTCAGCCGGCCGAAGCGTTGACGAGCCCGAGCCGCTGGCCGGCATAGCGCTCTCGAAGCGGCCGCCACCACCAGTCGTTGGCCAGATACCATTCGACGGTCTTGCGAATTCCGCTGTCGAAATCCTCGCGCGCGCGCCAGCCGAGCTCGTTCTCGAGCTTCGAGGCATCGATGGCATAGCGAGCGTCATGGCCGGGGCGGTCGGTCACGAACTCGATCAGCTCGGCTCGCGGCCGGTCGCCGGGGACAAGCTCGTCCAGAACGCCGCAGATCGCCCGGACCACGTCGATGTTCCGGCGCTCGTTTCGCCCACCGACATTGTAGGTCTCGCCGATCCCGCCGCGCTCGGCGATCAGGTCCAGCGCCCGCGCATGATCCTCGACGTAGAGCCAGTCGCGGACGTTCTCGCCCTTTCCGTAGACCGGCAGCCTCTCGCCGGCGAGCGCATTGAGGATCGTCAGCGGGATCAGCTTCTCGGGGAAATGATATGGTCCGTAGTTGTTCGAGCAGTTCGATACGACGACCGGCAGGCCGTATGTCCGCTGCCACGCCTTCGCCAAATGGTCCGACGATGCTTTCGAAGCCGAATAGGGCGAGCTGGGGTCGTAGGGGGTCTCTTCGGTGAAGAGTCCAGCCTCTCCGAGCGAGCCATAGACCTCGTCGGTTGAGACGTGGAGGAAACGGAAATCCTCCTTGTGCGCCGCGTCGAGCAACGACCAATAAGCCCGAGCCGCTTCGACCAGCGTGAAAGTGCCGATCACATTGGTGTTGATGAACTCGGCCGCGCCGGTGATCGAACGGTCCACGTGGCTTTCCGCCGCAAGGTGCATGACCCGGTGCGGCTGGAACTCGGCGAAGGCCGTCTCCATGGCGCTGCGATCGCAAATGTTGGCATGCAGGAAGCGATAGTTCGCCCGGCCATCGACCTCGCGCAGCGACTCCAGGCAGCCGGCGTAAGTCAGCGCGTCGACGTTGAGCACTTCGTAGCCCCGCTCGAGGATGAGGTGGCGGATGAGCGCGGAACCGATAAATCCGGCCCCCCCGGTCACCAGGACGCGCATCAAGCCGCCTGCCATTCGAAATAGGCGGGCAATTCAGCAAGTCGTGGTTGGAGGCGGTCCTTTGCAGACAAAGTCTGAGGATCAGCAATTTCCGGCCATTCGTTGGCGAGCACGGGGTCGTCCCACGCCACACCCTTGTCGTTTTCGGGGCTGTAGTAGCTCGTCACTCGGTAGCTGACGATCGAGTTCGGCTCGAGCGTGCAGAACCCATGAGCGAATCCGACTGGAATCCAAAGCTGATTCGCCTGCTCCGCTGAGAGCATGACGGATGCTGATCGGCCATATGTTCGAGAGCCTCGCCTGAGATCAAGTGCCACGTCTAACAACTTGCCCGCCAGGCACCTCACGAGCTTGCCCTGGCCCGCCGGAGGGGTCTGGAAGTGCATGCCGCGAATCGTTCCGGCGCAAAGACTAAGCGACTGGTTTTCCTGGACGAAGGTCACTGCGCCGGCGTGAGCCGCGAACGCAGATTCTCTGAAAAGCTCGGCGAAATACCCCCGCTCGTCCGAAATCTTGCGCGGCCTGATCTCGAGGAGGCCGCTGATCGGCAGTCGGACAATGTCCAATTCAGCTCTCCGTTGGAAAGCGCATGTGCCGCTACTGGACCGTCGCGCGGACCGTCGCCGCCGGCACGAACAACTGGCTGAGCAGCTGCACGAACTTCGTCAATTGGTTCGATCTTGCATTCGCGACGTAAAGAACGTCGCGATCCTGCATTATGAAGCGCTGCGATAGCAGATAGGCGCCGGGCGTTATCATGTTCAGGTGATAGACCGTAGGTCGTTCTGTGCCGTCCGGCAGCACGACATAGCGGAACACGAACACGCCTGCCGCGTCGCCCTCGTTCGGATTCGCTCCGCCGGCAAGCGCCACAGCCTCCGCTAGCGACAAGCGTGCACGCGGGAAGGTGATTTCCGCCGCGCGCCCAGAGGCGCCCAACGCAGAGAAGCTTTGCGGTCGTTGGACCAGCGTGATCCTGTCGCCGGGGACGATTCGCACGTCTTCGTCGGGCAGGTCCATCAGGTCGCTCAGGCGGATCTCGAAGACGTCGCCCTGTCGCTGCACTCGAGCCACGGCATCCTTCGCGTCGCCGCGGTACCCGCCGGCAAGGGCGATCGCGTCCACCAGTGATTCCCTGTTCGTGTTGAGCACAAGCCTACCCGGCTTCGACACCTCTCCGGCAACAATTACGCTGTTTGTAATCGACTGGTCCACAGTGACGAGCACCTGCGCGTCCTGCGACAGTCCCCGCAAGCCGCCCTGGATAACAGCCGCCAGCTCGGACGCAGTACGGCCTGCCGCCCTCACCCTCCCCACGTAAGGCACCCTGATGTACCCGTCGTCATCGACCCGCGTGGCGGGCAAGCGCTCGGCGCTGGACGGCGGTTGCCCTGTCGCGGCCGCAGCAAGCGACGCCGTTGCAGAGCTGCCACCGAACAGCGTCACTCCTGCTTCATAGATAGTGATGTTGATGACATCGCCAGGCCCAAGCAGATCGGTTGGGCGAGGCGGCACGGAAATCAAGCTTTTGGGCGGAAGCCCTGGCGGCGGCGGCAGGGTTGCTGCGGTCGTGATTTCGACAAGGCCGTAGGGATAAGGATTCGTCGCCGATTTCGCGGCGTGCACGATCTGCATCCCAGTCGGGCCACTCGATGGGAGCGCGGCGCACCCACCCAAAATCATAATGAGCGCGGTAGAAAGAGCGCAGGACGCACGCATCCGACCCGGCGACCGGTCATTGTACAGGAATCGAGGAAACCCCGGAGAAATCGAATGAATCAACTCTACCACCGGCGCGCAGCCGAAATCAAACAGCGGCGAACGCGGCGGCAGCAATCAGCCGAGTTGTACTCTCTGGCCGGCTTGACACAAGCTGAACTGTGGGGGCGTTTCGGAGCGCGTCGCGCGCCGGTCTCACCGCGGCGAATGCGATCCCGGCATGGCGGCTGAGGGGGAGGGGTCATGTCATCTCGGGCGCATCGATCCCGAAGAACGGCCATGCCTGCCGTTTGCAGATGTTAGCGGGTATTTACTGGCACGACGACCGACGTGCTGCCGGCGTGTACGAGCACAACGACTTCGAAAGGATTGGAAAATTGCATTTTTGCGGGTAGGAAAACCGCACTGTCATTGGCGAACTCGGGCCACGAAAACCGCCGATCGATCACGAAATCCTGTTTTGAGGAACACATGAACATCAGCACTCTCGATCATGAGACAATTCGCGAGGTCTTCGTGAAGACGCGGCCTAAGAGCTGGCCGTTCAAACATCGGTGGCTGATACTCTTCGTTGGCCTGCCGACGCTTCTCGCCGTCATTTACTATGGCTTTATTGCGTCGCCCATCTACGTTTCACAATCGACGTTCGTCATAAAGAGTCCCGGCAAGACGTCTGTTCCATCACTGTCACTGGCGAATTTAGTCCAATCCGGCGGTCTTACTGCGGGTAAGGACCAGACCCAGGAGGTTCTTCAATACATACGATCGCGCAATGGGCTTCGCGATCTTGAGAAGACTACTAACGTGCGTGCCAAGTTCGAAAACTCGCGCGGAGATGTGTTGAGCCGTTTTCCCGCACCTTTCGGAGATCGCTCCTTCGAGAGCCTCTACCGTTATTACGGATCGATGGTGGGGGCGTCGCTCGATCCCGATAGCGGGCTTGCGCTAGTTGAAGCCAAAGCGTTCACCCCCCGCGACGCCTTTCAGATCAACGCCAAGTTGCTCGAACTGAGCGAGGCGCTCGTGAACCGGCTGAACGAACGGGCTCAAAGCCGCGCCGTCACCGAAGCTGCAAAACGCGTTGATGAAGCGCAGGCACGGGTTCGTGAGGCCCGTCTAGCCCTCAACGCTTACCGAAACCAACAGGATCTGGTCGATCCCAAGGCTGAGGCTGAAGGCATCCTAGAGGTTACCAACAAACTCATCGCGGAACGGGCAACTCTGCAGGCGCAACTGGACCTCACGCTGAGAGTGGCGCCGCGCAACCCTTCGGTGCCTGCAATCCGTGATAGGATTGCTGCCATTAGCCGGCAGATCGACGCTCAAACTGGCCGCGCGGTCGGTACGCCGACCGGTATTGCGTCGAAGGCAACCACCTATGAACAGCTCAGCGTCGATCAGGAAATCGCCACCCAGATGCTGACTGCTGCGCAGGCATCGCTCGAGCAAGCTCGGACCGAGGCTCAGAAACAGCAGTTCTACCTTGAGCGAGTGGTCGAGCCGAACCTGCCGGATGATGCCCTTCTGCCGCATCGGCTGAAGCGTATCCTGGTGGTCTTCGCGGTGTCATTGTGTCTGTACTTCATCGGTTGGATGCTTGTCGTCGGTATCCTCGAGCACGCTCCGGAGGACTGACGTGAGCAAGTTCGCTCCAGCGTGGCGCATCCAGCGCCGGGTCATAACCGCCCTGATGATCCGCGAACTGACAACCCGCTTCGGTCGCGAGAACATCGGCTTCTTGTGGATCATGGTGGAACCGTTGCTCTTCGCCGTTCTCGTAGGTCTCATCTGGCGGTTCATGAAAGGTCCGGAGGACCATGGCGTCAGCATCATCGCGTTCATCGCGACGGGCTACATTCAGCTCACGTTCTTCCGAAATTCCGTCACCCGAGTGGTGAAGATATTCAGCGTCAACGGCAGTTTGATGTACCACCGTCAGATCAAGATCATCGACTTCGTTCTCGTGCGTTGTCTGATCGAAGGCATCGGTGCGATGATGGCGTTCGCAGTAATCGCACCAGCGCTGATAATCCTCGGCGAATTCCCGGTGCCCTACGATCTGGGAGAAGTGGTTGCCGGATGGCTGCTCTATTGGCTGTTCACGACGTCCTTGTGCTTGATCCTTGCGCCGATATCCGAGGCGTCGGACGTGCTCGAAAAGCTCGTGCCGGTCACCACTTACATCATGATCCCGTTTTCCGGCGCATTCACAATGCAGTCCTGGCTCGTGCCGGCAGCGGGCAAGTTTCTTTACTACTCGCCGTTCGTGCACGGAATGGAGCTTATCCGCGAAGGCGTCTTCGGTCCCGTCATTGATGCCAGGTGGGACCCAACGGTGCCACTTATAGCTTCGATGGTTCTCGCATTGATCGGTCTTTCGCTGTGCCGCAATGTTCGTCGGCATCTGGTGATCGAAT
>JABFXK010000104.1 GCA_013361785.1 Sphingomonas sp. | reverse complement strand
AGCCGCTAGCGCGATCGGGGCAATGTCGCCACCGCTGCGCGACGGCGGAAAAGCGTATCCGTTATGGAACAAGTGTTTAGGTCTCGAATACCGCTGCGCCCATACCGCCGGCCAATGCCGACGCGTAAGTCGTCTCAAGCCCACAGGCCGCGCGAGCTTCGACGCCGCGTCGTCGTGCCGGCACGGCTGCGCCACGGCAACTCGTGGAGCGACGCGTGCATCCTCAACATCTCTTCGCGCGGGCTGATGATCCACACCGGCCGGCCGATTCTTCGGGGCGCCGAGGTGGAGCTCCGCCGCGGCGATCATGTGATCGTCGCCAGAGTCATGTGGCGCGACGGCGGTCGCGCCGGTCTCCGGACTGAGGACCGAGTCCCGATCGAAGACATCGTCACTTTGGGCCAGTCTCCGGCACTTCAGCTCACCGCCGCGACGCAAGATCGGCGTAAGCAGCCGCGGGCGGAGGAGCGAAGCCGAATCCAGGGCCGTGCGGTCGAGTTCGCCGGAGTGCTCGTGATCGCGATCGCTCTTGCCGGGGCTGGGGCCACGATGATCGAAGGAGCGCTCGCTCGCCCACTCGCCGCCGCTGAAGCGGTGCTCGGCCGCTGAAGATCAGGTCTCGGCGGTTTCGAGGTACTCGGCCAGCTCTTCGCTGCCGCCGATGCGCTCGCCGTCGATGAAGATCTGCGGTGTTGTTTCGACGCCCTGGTCGGATTTGAATTGCTCCACGTCGTCACGCGAGGTGAGAAGGCGATCGTCGAACGGAATGCCGGCATCTTCGAGCATGCGCTTGGCAAGCAGGCCGTAGGGGCATTCGTGATCAGGAAGCTTCATTCGATAGAGGACGGCTTTACGCTGGGACATACGGACGCTCTCAGTTAACGATCTCAAGCCAATGCCTGCGGCCGCCGAAAGTTGCCTCCTCGCGGCGAAGCGATGGTCGCGCTATGCGGCTCGAGTGAACCCGATCTACGAACAGATGAAGACCAGCGTCTTCGAACGCATGTCCAGTCTTGCCGCGGAGCACCGAGCGGTGAACCTGGGCCAGGGCTTTCCCGATTTCGGCTGGCCCGACGAGATCCTCGAAGCGGCCGCGCGCGCGGTGAAGGAAGGCTCCAACCAGTACCCCCCCTCGCGCGGCCTTCCCGCGCTGCGTGACGCCGTCGCCTCGCACTACAACCGGCACTTCGGCCAGCAGCTGACGGCGCAGGAGGTGTGCGTCACGAGCGGCGCGACCGAAGCGCTCGGCGCGGCGATCCTCGCGACGGTCGAGCCGGGCGACGAGGTGATCATACTGACCCCCGCCTATGACAGTTACGCGCCGATGATCCGAAGGGCAGGGGGAACGCCCGTCGAGGTCGCCCTCCAGCCGCCGGAGTGGCGGATCGATGGGCAAGCGCTCGAACGGGCGGTGACGCCGAAGACCCGGGCGATCCTGTTCAACAGCCCACACAATCCCACCGGGCGGCTGTTCGATAGCGGCGAGCTGCAAATCGTCGCCCGAGTGGCGCGCGAGCACGACCTGATCGTCATCACCGACGAGGTGTGGGAGCATATCGTCCTGGACGGGCGGAGCTTCACGCCGCTCGCGACGCTGCCCGACATGGCGGAGCGGACGATCAAGATCGGCTCGGCGGGGAAGATTTTCTCCCTCACCGGCTGGAAAGTCGGCTGGATGGTAGCGGCGCCCAATCTCGCGCCGGTGGTCGCGCGGGCGCACCAGTTCCTGACCTTCTCGACTGCGCCCAACCTGCAGGCGGCGGTCGCCTTCGGCCTCGACGAGGGCGATTCCTGGCTCGAGCCGATGCGCGGCCGCTTTCAGCACTCGCGCGACCTGATGACGCGCAGCCTGCGAGACGCGGGTTATGCTGTGCTCGACGCGAGCGCGACCTACTTCCTCTGCGTCGACCTGAACGTCTCCGGCATCGGCGCTGATGACGAGATCTTCGCGACCGAGGCGGTGCGCCGCGCGGGCATTGCCGTGGTCCCGCTCTCCGCATTCGCCGAAAGGGACCCGCCGCGGCACCTCGTGCGGCTCTGCTTCGGAAAAAAGGACGCGACCATCGAGGCCGGCGTCGCAGCGATGGGGAAAGCCCGGGAGCTGCTGGCATGACCCCCGCCGAGGACGCGGCGAAGCTGCTCGACGACTTCGGATTGGACACGCGCGGCGATCTCGCCAGCCATTCGCCGATTGACGGGTCGATCATTGGCCAGGTCGGCATCGGCGATCCGGACAAGGCCTGCGCGGCAGCAGCGCAAGCGTTCGAGAAGTGGCGGCTGGTGCCTGCGCCGGTGCGCGGCGAGCTGGTGCGGCTGCTGGGCGAGGAGATCAGGGCCGCCAAGGCAAGCCTTGCCGCAATGGTTACGCTCGAGGCGGGCAAGATCATGGCCGAAAGCCTCGGCGAAGTGCAGGAGATGATCGACATCTGCGACTTCGCCGTGGGTCTCTCGCGCCAGCTCCACGGCCTCACCATCGCCAGCGAGCGGCCGCAGCACCGGATGATGGAGCAATGGCACCCGCTCGGCCCGGTGCTGGTGATCAGCGCCTTCAACTTCCCGGTCGCTGTGTGGGCCTGGAATGCCGCGCTCGCACTCGTCTGCGGAAATCCGGTGATCTGGAAGCCGAGCGAGAAAACGCCGCTCTGCGCCGAGCTGGTGATGCAGTTGGTTCGCCGCGCGATGACAAGGTTCGGAGACGTGCCGGAGGGGCTGATGCAGGTCGTGCAGGGGGAGCGCGCGATCGGCGAAGCGCTGGTGCGAGACGGGCGAGTGGCCCTGGTCTCCGCAACGGGTTCGACGCGCATGGGCAGGATGGTCGCGCCGCTGGTGGCGGAAAGGTTCGGGCGCGTGCTGCTCGAGCTTGGCGGCAACAATGCCGCGATCGTCTGCCCGTCGGCGGACCTCGGTCTCGCGGAGCGCGGCATCCTCTTTTCGGCCGTGGGTACAGCGGGCCAGCGTTGCACCACGCTTAGGCGGCTGATCGTTCACGAGAGCATCGCGGACGAGCTGGTGGCGCGGCTGGAGCGGCTGTTCGGTGCAGTCAAAATCGGCGATCCGCGCGAGGAGGGGACGCTGGTTGGGCCGCTGATCGACGAAGCGGCATTCGAAGCCATGCGCGGCGTCCTCGGCAATCGTCTCGAACGCATCGAAGCAGTGCGCGGCGGTTTCTACGTCCGTCCCGCCATCGTCGAGATGGAGCTGCAGGAAGGTCCGATGCTCCAGGAGACCTTCGCGCCCATCCTCTACGTCGTCCGCTTCCGCGAATTCGACGAGGCGATCGCGCTGAACAACGGCGTTCCGCAGGGGCTCTCCTCGTCGATCTTCACCAACGACATGCGCGAGGCGGAGCAGTTCATGGCGGCTGACGGGTCCGATTGCGGGATCGCCAACGTCAACATCGGCCCCTCGGGCGCGGAAATCGGCGGCGCCTTCGGCGGCGAGAAGGAAACCGGGGGCGGGCGCGAGAGCGGGTCGGACGCGTGGCGCGCCTACATGCGGCGGCAGACCAACACGATCAATTACGGAAGCGAGCTACCGCTCGCCCAGGGCATCCGCTTCGACGTCGCGCCGTAAGGCGAGCGGCTCGTCCGCGATTAGTTTCCGCCATTGCGCGGTGAACGCCTGTTTCCAGGGCGCAAGTGCTTCCGGCCCGATCGGCGGCGAAATCAGATAGCCCTGGCCGACGTCGCAGCCGACCTCGCGGACCAGCCGCAGCTGCTCGGCGGTTTCGATCCCCTCGGCGGTCGCGGTGAGGCCGAGCCCGTGTGCAAGGTCGCTGATCGCCTTGATGATCAACCGGCAGTCGCTCGTCTGCGACGCATCGGCGACGAAAGCCTGGTCGATCTTCACTTCGGTGAACGGCAGCTGGCGAAGCTGCATCAGAGACGAGTAACCGGTGCCGAAATCGTCGATGGCGAGTCCGATCCCCTTGATCCGGAACCGCGTCAGCGTGTCCATCAGCTTGACCAGCGGCTGGGTCGCGCCTTCGGTCAGCTCGAGCACCAGCCGTTCCGTCGGGACCTCGAGTGCTCGGCACATGCGCTCCACGAGATCAGGAAAGTCGAGGTGCTGAAGGCTGAGCGCCGAGATGTTGAACGCGATCTGGGTATCGATTCCCTGCTCGCGCCAGTCGAGCCATTGCCTGAGGATCGTCCGAAGTCCCCATTGGGTGAGATCATCGATCAGCCCGTGCTCCTCGGCGAGCGGCACGAAGCGGGAGGGCTCGACTGTCCCCAGCTCGCGATCTTCCCAGCGCACGAGGGCCTCTACTCGCACGAGCCGGCCGTCGGCGAGATCGACCTTCGGCTGATAGAGCATGTGAAGCTGCTGATCCCCGATCGCGCGGCGGAGCGCGCCGATCAGCTTCTCATTCGCTCGCCGCGTCACGCTAGAGCGTCGCCCGAAGCCGGCTCAGCACGTCTTCCAAGGCGTCGAACCGAACCGGCTTTTCGACTGGCCCGACCATCGTCAGGCCGAGCGCCTCGCCCAGCCGGAAGGCGGACTCGAGCACTCGGCGGTCGAATCCGCTGACGATCAGCACTGGTGCCGCATAATGCTGGTCCGCGAGGAATCGGATCAGCTCGACTCCGTCCATTCCCGGCATTCCGAGGTCGAGCGCGACCATCTCGGGCGTCCGCTTGCGAAAGGCCGCTCGAAACTCTTCGTCATCTGCGGTGATCACGGGTTCGAAGCCGCTTTCCTTCGCCGCGCTGGCGAGGAAGTCGGCGAGTGCCGGCTCGTCGTCGATCAGCAGCAGGCGCGGCAGCGGCATTCAATCTCCTCCCCTTGTGGGGCCTAGCCAGCAACAGCGGTTCATTTCAACGCTCGGAAACGCTCTTTTAACCACGCTGTCCATAAAGTCCCATTTTGGCGCGATTTGCGTCGGGGAAAGGGCGCTCGGCAAATATGTTTGGATCGCTGATCCGCAGGAAATCGGCAGGTAGCTCCAATTCGGATACGGATGCCGCATTCGAGTCGACGACGGTTTCGCTCTCGACCGCCGTGCCGCGCCCGATCGAGCGGCGGGAAGCAGAGCGCGTTTCGGCGATGCTCCGCATCGGGAAGCTCATCGACGCCGACGGCAATCAGCAGCTCATCAAGGTCATGAACATGTCGGCCGGCGGGATCATGGCGATCGTCACGCATCAGCCTGCGATCGAGGATCATGTACAGATCGAGCTTTCGTCGGAGAAGATTCCGGCGACCGTGGTCTGGACTCGCGACGATTTGGTGGGGTTCAAATTC
>JABFXK010000216.1 GCA_013361785.1 Sphingomonas sp. | reverse complement strand
GGGCCGCCGGAACATCCGACGGCCCCTTTGTAGCGCTGCGGCGTTGCCGCTGCGCCGGTCAATTTATTGATAGTCGACGCTGACGGCGAAGGTGCCGTTGTAGACGCCGTCGGTGGTCGAGGCCGAGTTGATCGAAATCGAACCGCCGATATTGAAATTGTCGCCGGTGCTCGCGGCGCTCGTGTCGAGAGCGACAGTCGCCGGCGCATCCGGAGTCAGGTTCAACGTCGTGCCGTCGTTGGCGTTCGTGAGGACGACCGGCGAAGTCACGCTCACGGTGACGGTCGCGTTCGGCGTGCCCTTGACGTTGTAGATGGCGTCCTGCGCCGTGCCCGAGCAGGTGATCACCGCGCCGCAGCCGGTCAGGGCGCCTGACTGGTCGACGTGCATCACCTGAGTGCCGGTGCCCGAAATCACGAGCGTTCCGAAGTCGAGATCCTGGGTCCCGACGAGCTGGAGCGGCTTCATGATCTTGGCATGCGCATTCGCATTGGTGGAAGCCGAGACAGGTGCCGCCGCGGCCTGGGTCGCCGTGAACGCGGCAACCGCCGCGCCAAGCGCCGTCAAACGAAGGAATTTGCTCATTTCAAAAATCCCCACTGGTTCAGTTCAACTTTGGCGGCTGTCCGAGCTTGAGGTCCGGTCACCCGTGGTGCTGCTATTAACCGTGGTCGCTTACGGCTTCCCTCAAGGGATTGGTTAATGGCGCCTTAGCCTTTGGTCCGGTTCGGACCGGCTTATTCTGAGGTGAAGCCGGGGCCGCTCATTGATATTCGACGGTGATCGGCATGTCGCCGCGGTAGTCGCCTTCCGAATCGCCAGTGACCGTGACTCTCCCGCCGAACCGGAACGTGAGGTTGCCCGCCGAATCGAGCCTGGGCAGCGAAGAAAGATCGCTGGTGACATTATCCACCGTGATCCGCCCGCCGTGCAGCGAAAAGAGGTCGATCCTGTGCGGCAGCTCGACCCGGACGGCGCGTCCCGGAGAGCCGTGCACGACCGCGCTTCCCACCATTGCGCGCGGGCCGACGCCCGCGAGCGCGCCTTCCGCGGCGTTGGAGCCGTCCGGCCGGATCACCGCTGCGCCTTGTCCCTGACCGGCGAGGATCAGGCGCCCGAAGTCGAGGCTCGTCTCGATCTCCAGCTCGATCCCGACGCCGTCGGTGGCTTGCGACAGAGCAGTCCTGGGCTTCTCGCACAAGCGGCATTGTCCGCGCGCCGGCGACAAGCCGACGACGGCCGCGGTGGAGGCCGCGAACGCAAGGGCAAGAATTCTGAGATCGCCCATGCCGCAGCCTTATCGGAAGACAACTAAAACAGGGTTAATCGGCGGCTAACCTTGGCTCGCGCAGGTGGCGCGCGCGGGCCGAGCCTTGCCGGCCTCGTCGACCAGGAGCGCTCAAACTGCATCCCTATTGTCGCTTGACCCGCAGCTTTCTATCCCCGGTGCCGAATGGCTCGTAAGCGCTCTGAAACCGCCGCAGGAAATGGCTCGACACTGATGGGCGTGATCAAGGGGCTGGCCTATGCCGCGCTCGTCGGGGTTCTGGCCCTGATCGTCGCTGTCGCCGTCGCGGCGGCTTATCTTCCAAGCTACGGCGAGCTGACCAAGCGCTCCGATCTCGGGCAGATGGTGCGGGTGCGCGCCGCCAACGGCCAGGTGCTCCTCTCGCTTGGGCCGAGTTTCGGCCGATGGCTGCCCTACGATCAGATTCCGCCCGAGATGCGCGCGGCGATCATCTCGACCGAGGACCGCCGGTTCCGCAGCCATCTCGGGGTGGATCCAATCGGCATCGCCCGTTCGGTCGAAGTTCGGATCAGCAGCGGACACTGGCTGCAGGGCGGCTCGACCATCACCCAGCAGCTCGCGCGCAACATCTTCCTGACGAACAACCGGACCTTCATCCGCAAGGTCAAAGAAGGAATCCTGGCGCTCGCGCTCGAGCGCAAGTTCAGCAAGGATCAGATCCTCGAGCTTTATCTCAACCGCGTCTATGTCGGAGGCGGCGCATTCGGCATCGATGCGGCATCTCGAAAATTCTTCGGTCATGGCGCAGACCATCTCAGCCTCGCCGAGGCTGCGATCCTCGCCGGCCTCGTCAAAGCGCCGTCCAATTATGCACCGACAGCCGACGTCGAAGCCGCAAGAGATCGCTCTGGCGTCGTGCTCCAGGAGATGGCGAAGAACGGCTTTATCACGCCCGAGGTGGCAGCGCAGGCCAACCCCGCGCAGGTCAGAATCCAGCAGACGACCAATAACAACAGCGTCCGCTACTTCACCGACTGGGCGCTTCCCCAGCTCGACACCTTGATCGACCAGACCACCGATCCGATTGACGTCTGGACCACGCTCGATCCCGGAATGCAGGTTGCCGCTGACAGGGCGATCAGGACTGAGGCTCCGGACGGGGCGCAGGGGGCGCTAGTCGCAATCGACCGCGACGGCGCCGTCCGGGCAATGGTCGGCGGCAAGGATTACGTCACCTCGATCTACAACCGGGCGACCCAGGCGGAGCGTCAGCCAGGCTCCTCGTTCAAGCTGTTCGTCTATCTGACGGCACTCGAATCCGGGATGAAGCCAACCGACACGATCGTCGACGAGCCAGTGACGATCGACGGCTGGAGCCCGCGTAACGCCGAGGGCGGCAATCTCGGCCCCGTGACGCTTCGCGAAGCCTTTTCGCGGTCGATCAATACGGTGAGCGCCAAGATCGGGCAGCAGGTCGGCTTCTCGACCATCGCCGACATGGCGCGGCGGTTTGGCCTGACGACTGCCATCTCGACTTATCCGTCGATGGTGCTCGGCTCGAGCGACGTGCGGCTGATCGAAATGGCCCGTGCGTTCGCATCTGTCGGGAATAACGGCGTAGCAGTCACTCCTTATGCGATCCGGCGGGTCGTCACGGCCGACGGACAGCTGCTTTACCAGCACGAAGCCGACGAAAATCGCGTGCTGGTCGCGCCTTGGGTCGCGGCCGAGATGACCGACCTTCTGCAGTCGGCGGTCCTATCGGGCACAGGCACGGCCGCTCAGATCGGCCGCCCGGTCGCGGGGAAGACCGGTACCACCACCTCCAACAAGGACGGCTGGTTCATCGGTTTTTCGAGCGGGCTGACGACCGGCGTGTGGATGGGCCGTGACGACGCCAAGCCGGTCCCCGGGCTCCAGGGCGGCACCGCGCCTGCGCGCGCATTTCACGATTTCATGAGCGTCGCCGTTGCGAACCGTCCCGTCGAGCAGTTCCAGACTCAGGTACCCCTGCCCGACTGGCAGCTTACGCCCGAGGAGCAGATCTACGGCGACCAGCCGGTCGACATGAACGACATGGGCCCGATGGTCGACGAGAACGGGATGCCGATCGGATCGCTCCCGCCGCAAGGCTATCCGCCGCAGCAGCAGCCTATGGTCAATCCCGATGGCACCGGCGCGCCGACGCAGCAGGAGCTCGACCAGGCTTTCCCGCCGCAGCAACCGCCGGCGAGGAGGCCCTCGCCCTACCC
Source organism: Sphingomonas sp. (assembly GCA_013361785.1). Taxonomy (GTDB): domain Bacteria; phylum Pseudomonadota; class Alphaproteobacteria; order Sphingomonadales; family Sphingomonadaceae; genus Sphingomicrobium. The sequence goes on along the minus strand of JABFXK010000216.1, from coordinate 14,713 downwards.
GCCGCAGCCTCAGCCGCGCTATCCGCCTTACCCGCCACGCGCGCCTGCCTACCCGCCGCCGCAGAACCCCAACGAGCCGCCGCGTTCACCCCCGCCCGACCCTTCGCAGCCGAGGCCCTATACGACGTAGCGCGGCCTTGGCATGAGAAACTCCGGTTCCAAACAGGCGCGCCTCGAGCGCCTTGAACTCAGGACCGTGATTGAGGTGCACGAGGTGTGCGACCTCGTGAGCAGCGACGTAGCGGCGCACTTCGGCAGGGGCGAGGATCAGCCGCCAGCTCATCCGGATTCGCCCCTGGGAAGAGCAGCTTCCCCACCGCGTCGCCGCATCGCCGGTGGTCACCGATCGCGGAGTCGCTCCCGCCGCGGCCGCAAATTCGGCAATGTCGCTCGACATGGTGTCACGGGCACGGCGCTTGAGGAAGCTTTCGACCCGGCGCGGCATCGCGGCGAGCGGTCCGCCGCAGCGCAGCTCGCCGTCGACCAGCGTCGGTGTGCGGGGCCAGTCCTCGCGCCAGACGATTCTAGCATCACGACCTTCGATCGGGATCGATGCGTCGGGGGCGAATGGCTCCGCGGGCTGTGCACGGGCGAGCTGGGTCTCGATCCAGTCGCGCTGATCGAGCGCCCAGGCGAGCGCCGCGCGGCGGCTCGTGCGCCATGGGCACGTCAGCTTGAGCACCCCCGCTGCTTCATCGAACCGAAGGCGGAGCCTCCTCGCGCTCCTCAACCGACGTATTTCGATCGCAACTGGAAGCGACTCCTCGAGAGACGCTTCAGAGCTCGCGGTCGACCACATGACATTCGAGCTCGCCGGCCTGCTCCTCGCTCACCGTCCAGCCGCGGGTCGACTGGCCGGCCTCGTGCACCGTCTCGCGGCTTCCGGAAATTAGATAATGCCAGTCCGGCAGCGGTTTGCCGGCGGCCCGCAGGCGATAGGCGCAGGTCTCCGGAAGCCAATCGAGTGAAGTGAGGTTCGTCCGGTCGAGCTTCACGCAATCGGACACGCGCTTCATCCGGTTCTTGTAATCGAGGCAGCGGCCGTGCCTGCGGTCGAGCAGCTTGCAGGCGACGTTGGTCGCGTAGAGCATCCCAGTCTCTTCATCCTCGAGCTTGTGGACGCAGCAGCGTCCGCAGCCGTCGCACAGCGCTTCCCACTCGCCGCGGTTCAGCTGCGCGAGCGGCTTTTCCCAAAATCGAGCGGCACTGTTCATGACAAGTCGAGCCTTGCTCTGCTAAGCCGCGGCAATCAAGCGGGGATTCTCGAGGGCTAAATCCATGAAGTCGTTGAATATTGTCTTTGTTGCTGCGGGACTGACGCTGATTTCGGTACCGGCCCTGGCGCAGCAGCTGACGACCAACAGCGCGCAGGACTTCCTCGATGCCGTTCAAAAGCGCGACGGCAACAAGGCGACCGAGCTGGTGCAGAGCCACCCGACCATCATCGATACCAAGGATGGCAAGGGAGACACCGCACTCATCATGGTGATCCGGGCCGACGACCGCGACTGGACAGGCTTCATGCTCCGCAACCACGCCGACCCGAATATGCCCGGGGCGGGCGGCGACACGCCGCTGATCACTGCGGCAAGGTCCGGATTCGACGAGGCGGTGCCGTGGCTGGTGGGGCTCGGCGCCAAAGTCGACGGGACCAACCGCGCGGGCGAGACGCCGCTGATCATCGCCGTCCAGCAAAGGGATGTGCGGACTGTGAAGGCCTTGCTCGACGCCGGCGCCGACCCGGACCACGCGGATAGTGTCGCTGGCTATTCGGCGCGCGATTATGCCGCTCGCGATTCGCGGGCGCGCGACATCCTCAAGCTCATCAACAACAAGAAGCCCAAGGGCGGCTCGGTCGCGGCTAACTAGCCTCGCCTAGCGACGGATCGATCTGCGCGGCCAGGCGCCGAGCGGCGCGCCGGGCGAAGCGCAGCAACTCAGCCTTACGCCTAGCCGGGGCGAGCGGCCGATGCGCGGCCTGGCGGACCACCGCCGCGTCGTAGCGGTCGGCGACGATCAGACCCGCGTCACTGGGGAGGAACCTTTGCTCCTCCAGCAGGTGCGCCAGATGCGGGGGCACCGCCCAAAAGAAGCGGTCGCAATATTCGAGATAGTCGGTCCATTTGCCGTCGCCGATGAGGTCTGCCTTGGCGACCTTGATCTCGACGATGGTCAGCTCGCCCTTGGCATCGATCGCCATCAGGTCGGCGCGGCGGCCGTTCGGGAGCGGCATCTCGCAGATCGCGAACAGGTCCTGGCGGCAGAACAGCCGGGTCACTCCGCGCGCGACATCGGCGGCGATCGGCGGAGCGTCGGTGAAGCAGAGGGACTCGAGCTGACTGGCCATCGGCCGGGTAGAACATAGCGGCAACAAAAAGAAAAGGCGGGCGAGGTCTCCCCCGCCCGCCGGCCCGCCCGCTTTCGCAGAGCTCTTAGCGGAAGAAGATGTGATTGCCGATCGAGGCGACGCGCTTGAGGTGCCAACCCGGCGAGACGTAGCGCGCGTGGAAGAAGAGCGCGTCCCCGACCTCCGACTGCTTCAGCCCCTCGTCGACGATCTTGGCGATGGCGACCGCGGTCTGCCACTGACGACTGTCGCGAGAGACGTGCGGAAGCGAGCGGCCATGGACGAAGGAGAATTGGCCGCGCTGGAAGAGCACGCCGCAATAGCTCGATGGGAACCGGCCGCCGCTGTCGGTCCGGTTGGCGATCACCTGGCCGACGGCGAGCTGGCCGGCAAGCGGCTCGCTCTTCGCTTCGAAATAGATGCCGGTAGCGAGACATTCCAGCTCGCGGCTGCCCGGCTCCGCGCCACGCAGGTCGGCGACCATCGACGCGAGATCCTTGGAGCGGTCGATCGACGAATGCGCGATCGCCGGCTGGACCACTGCCGGCGGAACAGCCTGACCGTCGGCCGGGACCTCAGGCGTATTCGATTCGGGTTGTGAAAGCTGCGGCTGGCCGTTCGGATCGAGCAGTTCGGGAACAGAGACCTTCGCCAGGGTCGCGTTTGCGACCGAGACGAGCTTCTCGCCAGTAGGTCCAGCTTGCGCCGGAGCAATCGTCGTGACGGTAAGCGCAGCACAAATCAGCAGCGCCGAACGAGCAGAGGCCAAAACTGTTACCGTAAACCTGCGGTGAATCGCCGGATATCAGACGCTTATTACTTGCGAATACTTGCGCTTGCGTCTGTCGTGATTCCCCGTCTCGCGTGGCATCCTCGGCCTTATTGCCAGGAGGGTGCCCCCCGCTCTTTGTTGTTGTTTCGGGGTTGTCACGGCTTCCGGGCAGAGGTCAACCCGAAGAGGTCGTTTCAGCGATGAACCGTTCAGCGTCCGCGATATCCAGTTCGATTGCCCAGAGATCCTCGTCGAACCGTGCCCTGCGGGCGAGGAACTCCGCAATCTCGTCGGAACCCGCCGATTCGGCCGGACCCGCGGCCTGCCATCGATAGCTCCCGTCGGCAGTCAAAACGCGCTCGAGGCAGGTCACGTGTCGGCCTCTGCTCCCGACAAAAATCAGGAGCGACCCACGTTCCGGATCGCCCTTCCTCATTACGGTTGCGAAATCTCCGGAGCCAGCGGCACGCCGGAGAATGCTGGCGACTTCGAGACTTGCGGGAAGGCGTTCGGTCAGGCGGCGTCCCGCTCGTCAGCGCCCATCAGCACCGCGGCCAGCGCATCGCGGCTGCGGGCGCCGCGCATCTTCTCGAGAGTCGCGGCATGGCGCGTCACTCGGCTGATCGCGGCCAACGCCTTCAAATGCTCCGCGCCCGCGTCCGGCGGCGACAGCAGCAGGAAGACCAGATCGACCGGGCGTCCGTCGATCGCCTTGTAGTCGAGCGGCTCGGCGAGGCGCGCAAACATGCAATAGATCGTCTTCAGGCCATCGACCTTGCCGTGCGGAATGGCAACTCCATGGCCGAAGCCGGTCGAGCCGAGCTGCTCGCGCTCCGAAAGACTGGCGAGAATCGTCGATGCGTCGGCGTCCAGCCGCTGGGCCGCGAGGTTCGCCAACTGCAGCAGCAACGCCTTCTTGCTGCCGCCCGGAAGCGCTGTCTTGATCGCGTCAAAGTCGAGGAATTCTGTCAAATGCATCGTCAGGCCCGCTGAAACGGCTGTCGCATCGCCGAGGGTTGAAATGAAGATGGGTTCACGCCTCGTGGGGCTCAACCCAGCCGATGTTTCCGTCCTCTCGGCGATAGATCATGTTGAATTCACCAGTGCCACTGTTCTTGAACATCAACGCGTTGGTGTTGCGCAAGTCCATCAGCATGACGGCGTCCGACACGCTCGATTCAGGAATGTCGACGCGAGTTTCGGCAATGATCGTCGGGTGGTCTGCGCCCTCCTCGACTTCCGACTGGGATTCCGAGAAGATCGTGTAGCCGGCGTTCTCGACATAAGGCAGCGCATTCTCGTCGACTTTGTGGTCCTTGAGCCGGCGCATGTATCTGCGGAGCTGCTTTTCGATGCGGTCGGCGGCCCCGTTGAACGCCATGTCGGCTTCCCGGGCGCTGTGAGATGCCTTGAGCACCACGCCCTGCATCACCGGAGCCACAATGTCGCAGGTGAAGTCGTTGTTCGGGCCACGCCCGAACGTCACGTTGGCGCCGACCGATCGGGAAAAATATTTCTCGGTGATCTCGGCCATTCGCCGCTGCGCATGATCGCGCACCGACTCGCCGGTGTCGACCTGATGACCTGCGACCCGAACGTCCACTGGTGTGCTCCTTTCGATCGGCGGGCGCTTAGGACCCGCCAAAAGCCGCCGTCAACCGGCTAAGCGAAGCGTGCCCAGAGCGGATTGACGAGTTGGGTAATAAACGCCCGGTGAAGCTCCAGTTCCTCGGCCGCCGGCTCATGCGGACGCGGCGGTCGAGGCTCGCGGATGGTAACGGCGCTTCCGGGCCTCGTCACCGACACGACGCCCGCGTCTGCGACCAGGCCGAGGCCGATCTGCCTTCCTCCGGTGAGCTCGACATAGACCTGCGCGAGCAGCTGCGCGTCGAGCAACGCCCCGTGCTTGACCCTCTGGCTGCGGTCGATCCCGAAGCGCATGCACAGCGCGTCGAGGCTGTGCTTGGCACCTGGATGCTTTGACCGGGCCAGAGTCAGCGTATCGACCATTCGGCTCATGCTGACAGACGACCGGCCACAGCGCTCGAGTTCGAAATTGAGAAAGCCAAAGTCGAACGCGGCATTGTGCGCAACGAGCGGCGAATCCTCGATGAACTCGAGTAGCTCGTCCGCCTTTTCCTCAAAGGCCGGTTTGTCGGAGAGGAATATCGTGGTGAGCCCGTGGACCGCCTCCGCCTCACTCGGCATCTCGCGCCCAGGATTGAAATATGCGTGGAAGTGCCGACCCGTCTCGACGCGATTGTAGATCTCGATGCAGCCGATTTCGACGATGCGGTCGCCGCCGGCCGGATTGAGCCCCGTGGTTTCCGTATCGAACACGATTTCCCGCACGAGCGCGAATCTATCCCCGCAGGAGGCCGAGGCAAGCCAGAATGTCGCGAACCTGGGCTTCAGTTGTGGATAGGTCGCCGCCCGTATCGACCACAAAATCGGCGCGGCGCCGTTTCTCCTCGTCCGGCGTCTGTCGATCGAGAATGGACTCGAGCTTCGCGGCGGTCATGCCCTGCCGCTGAAGGACCCGGGCACGCTGCACGTCGGCCGGCGCGGAGACGACGATGACCTTGTCGAACTCCTTCTCTCCGCGGGTCTCGAACAGTAAAGGGATTTCGAAGATCAGCGCTGGCGCGCTCGAATTCTTCTCGATGAACGCCTGCCGCCAATCGCGCACCGCGGGGTGGACGATATTCTCGAGCGCAGCGAGCTTGGCCGGATCCTCGAGCACGATCTGCGCGAGGCAGTCGCGGTCGAGTGTTCCGCAGCGAACTGTGCCCGGGAACAGCTCGCCGATCCGGTCGACCAGCGCTCCGCCGGGACCCTGAAGCTGACGCACGACCGAATCGGCGTCGAATACCGGCACTCCGGCCGCTTCGAACATCTTCGCCACCGTCGACTTACCCATGCCAATCGAGCCGGTGAGAGCGATCTTGATCATGCGAGGAGGAGCCCCCGGTCGCGCAGTGCGCCGAGCAGCGGGATCAGCGGCATTCCGAGGATCGTGAAATGGTCGCCCTCGATTCGATCGAACAGCTGCACGCCGCGCGCCTCCAGCCGGAACACGCCGACAGTGTAGCCCACCTCGGGCCATTCGGCATCGAGATAGTCGGCTATGAAGTTCTCCGAGAGTGGGCGCACGAGCAGCCTCGCCATATCAATATGCGACCAATCGAGGACTCCTCCACGCGCCAGTGCGACCGCGCTCGTCAGGCGCATCTCCTTGCCCGAGAAGAAGCGCAGATGTTCGGCCGCCTCTTCGCGGTCGGCGGGCTTGCTGAACAAACGGCCGCCCGCGCTGACGACGCTGTCGCTTCCGATCACCCACTCGCCGGGAACGCTGACCGCCTTGGCGCCCGCCAACCGACGCGCGAGTTCGGCCGGATCGGTGAGGCCGAGCTTCAGCTCGTCCTCGTCGACCTGCGGCTTCATCGCCTGATACTCGAGTCCCGCAGCATAGAGCATCTGGCGCCGGATCGGACTGGTAGAGGCGAGGGTCAGGGCCAAAAGAACAACCTTGTGGAAAAGCCGCGAACCGTCCGTAGCGCGGCTTTGGGGAGCATCTCAATCGGCGGTTTCGGAGCCTTCCGCGATGCGGCTTTCGACGATTCATCCACGGGGACGGAATCAATCCCCAGCTTGTGAATCACGGGCGTGAATCGCCGCGACTCGCGGTTGTGCGGAGGGCGGCCGCTCTGCCCGCTTGTTGGCAAAATCGGGACGCCCGCCTAAGCCCCGTTCTCCCCCGCCCAATCACATCATCAATCTTAGATTCTAATATATAAAGGAGAGAAGGAGGGTGGCTTCGAGGCCTGCAGAACCTTCGGACGCGCATACCGGCAAGCGTTTGCTTTCGGTCCTTCGAGGAGAGCGCCGCGACCCCGTCCCGATGTGGATGATGCGCCAGGCCGGGCGCTACCTTCCCGAATACCGGCAGCTCAGGGAGGAGAAGGGCAGCTTCCTCGGCCTCGTCTATGATCCTGAGGCCGCCGCCGAGATCACGCTCCAGCCGCTAGAGCGTTTTCCTGAGCTCGACGCGGCTATCCTCTTCTCGGACATCCTGATCGTTCCGTTCGCACTCGGGCAGAACCTTACGTTCGTGACCGGCGAAGGTCCGCGGCTGACACCGGCCTTGATTGACGCTGCGCTCGAAGAGCTGACCGCCTATTCGGCGCGGCTCGATCCGGTCTACGAGACCGTGCGCGAGGTCAAACAGCGCCTGGGCGCCGCCAAGACCCTGATCGGCTTTTCCGGAAGCCCATGGACCGTCGCTACCTACATGGTCGCCGGACAGGGGAGCCGCGACCAGTCCGAAGCGCGGCGGCTGGCGTACGCCGATCCCAAGCGCTTCGGCGAGATTGTCGCGCGCATCGAGGAGGTCACGCTCGACTATCTCTCGGGCCAGATCGAGGCGGGCGCCGAAGCCGTGCAATTATTCGACAGCTGGGCAGGGAGCCTTTCGCCGGCGCAGTTCGAGCAATGGGTGATCGCCCCAACCGCCCGGCTCGTGAAGACGCTCAACGCCAGGCACCCCGAAATCCCCGTTATCGGCTTTCCTAAGGGCGCGGGGGGCAAGATCGCCGCTTATGCGCGTGAGACTCAGGTTGCGGCGGTTGGCCTGGACGAAACGGTCGATCCCGGCTGGGCCGCGCGCGAGCTGCCCGAAGGTCTGCCGGTGCAGGGGAATCTCGATCCGCTGGCGCTCGTGCCTGGAGGGAAGGCGCTTCGGACGGCAGCTCAGCGCGTTCTTGACGCCTTTGCCGACCGCCCTCACATCTTTAATCTCGGCCACGGCATCCTTCCGGACACGCCGATCGAGAACGTTCAGCAGCTGATCCGGCAGGTGAAGGGGTGCAAGTGAGTCAGTACGTCGGCTATCTCGGCCCCGCTTATCTGTGGGTGAAGGCGGCGCACGTGACGTTCGTCATCTTCTGGCTCGCCGGCCTGTTCCTGCTTCCGCGCTTCTACGTCTATCATCACGAGACGGCGGTCGGCTCGCCCGAGGACCGGGCATGGATCGAGCGCGAATCGCGCATTCGCTCGATCATTCTCACGCCGGCGATCATCGTCGTGTGGGTGCTCGGCCTGATGCTCGCGTTCAACATCGACGCCTGGGCTTATGGCTGGTTCTCGGCCAAGCTCTTCTTCGTCATCCTGCTGAGCGCCTACCAAGGCTGGCTCGGCTATTACGGCAAGAAGCTCGCGCGCGGCGAGCGGCCGCTGTCGAACAAGGCGGTCCGGATGATCAACGAAATTCCCGGCATCGCCGCGGCGATCATCGTCGTGCTGGTGATCGTCCGACCTTTCTGACGATTCACCGCTGGCGCTGCTTACGCCTGATTGACAGCCGCACCGGCCAGACATACCTCGATTCGTGAGCGGATCCGGCGCGTTTCCTTAAATCGCCGGCGCGCTCTTCCCAACGCGGCGTCCTGCCGCCCTCGGCTTTGACCAGATCTGACGAGCTCGAGCACAACTCCCCATGAAAAGACCACATATGCATTTGAAAGAACTGAAGAAAAAGACTCCCGCTGAACTCGTCGCAATGGCCGAGGAGATGGGGGTCGAAGGCGCATCGACGATGCGCAAGCAGGACCTCATGTTCTCGATCCTGAAAGTTCAGGCCGAGAACGGGGTCGAGATCATGGGCTCCGGCACCATCGAGGTGCTGAACGACGGCTTCGGATTCCTCCGTTCGCCCGAAGCCAATTATCTCGCCGGTCCCGACGACATCTATGTCGCTCCGTCGATCGTCCGCCGGTTCGGCCTTCGCACCGGCGACACCGTCGAGGGCGAGATCCGCGGCCCCAAGGAGGGCGAGCGCTATTTCGCGCTGACCCGCGTCAGCACGATCAACTTCGACGATCCCGAGACGGTCCGTCACCGGGTCAATTTTGATAATCTGACGCCGCTCTATCCGGACGAGAAGCTGAAGCTCGATACCCTCGACCCGACCATCAAGGACAAGTCGGCGCGGGTGATCGACATCGTCTCGCCCCTCGGCAAAGGTCAGCGCGCGCTGATCGTCTCGCCGCCACGCACCGGCAAGACCGTGCTGATGCAGAACATCGCCCGGGCGATCACCGACAACAATCCCGAGGTGATCCTGATCGTGCTGCTGATCGACGAGCGGCCGGAGGAAGTCACCGACATGGAGCGGTCGGTGAACGGTGAGGTCATTTCCTCGACGTTCGACGAGCCCGCCAGCCGTCACGTACAGGTCGCAGAGATGGTGATCGAGAAGGCCAAGCGCCTGGTCGAGCACAAGAAGGATGTCGTGATCCTGCTCGATTCCATCACCCGCCTCGGCCGGGCCTACAACACGGTCGTTCCAAGCTCGGGCAAGGTGTTGACCGGCGGCGTCGACGCCAATGCGCTCCAGCGGCCGAAGCGCTTCTTCGGCGCCGCGCGCAATATCGAGGAAGGCGGTTCGCTTTCAATCATCGCCACGGCGCTGATCGACACCGGGTCGAAGATGGATGAGGTCATCTTCGAAGAGTTCAAGGGCACCGGCAACAGCGAAATCGTTCTCGACCGCAAGGTTGCCGACAAGCGGATCTTCCCGGCGCTCGACGTCGGCAAGTCCGGCACCCGCAAGGAGGAGCTGCTGGTCGAGCAGGGCACGCTCACCAAGATGTGGGTGCTCCGCCGGATCCTGATGCAGATGGGGACTGTCGACGCGATGCAGTTCCTTCTCGACAAGATGAAGGACGCCAAGTCCAACGAGGACTTCTTCGCGAGCATGAATCAGTAGGCCGGAGTGCCCGGCGGGATGTTCAACTTCGCGGAGATTTTGACGCCCGTCGGCATGGCCGTCCTGCTCCAGGTCATCCTCATCGACCTCACCATGGCGGGTGACAATGTGGTGATCATGGGCACGCTGACGTCGGGCCTGCCCGCTCGCGAGCGGCGCAAGGTGATCATGCTCGGCGTCGGCATCGCTGTCGTCTTCCTGATCGGCTTCGCGCTGATCGCGACTCAGCTGCTCAAGATCACCGGCCTCCTCTTGGCGGGCGGGCTGCTGCTCCTGTGGGTCTCTTACAACATGTACCGGGAGCTGAGTCCCTCGAAAGAGACAGTCGCCGACGACCCTCAGACCACCGCGGTCGAGGGGCCACCCGCAAGCAAGACCTTCGTCCAGGCTGCGGTCCAGATCACGATTGCGGACCTGTCGATGAGCCTCGACAATGTGCTCGCGGTTGCCGCGGCGGCTCGCGATCATCCGTCGGTGCTGTTCGTCGGCCTTGTGCTGTCGGTGACCTTCATGGGCGTCGCCGCGAGCTTCGTGGCACGCCTGATCCACCGTTTTCCGCTGCTCGCTTGGGCCGGCCTCCTGATGATCCTCTACGTCGCGCTGAAGATGGTCTGGGAAGGATGGCACGACGTAGCGCCGCTAATCGCGTAAGGACCGCCGCTCATGCGCGCGCGGGACACCATCTTCGCCTTGTCGAGCGGCCGCCCGCCCGCGGCTGTGTCGGTCATCCGGATCAGCGGGCCTGACGCGCATGCGGCCGCCGCGATGATCGCCGGCTCGCTTGCGGAGGCGCGCGCGGCGGCTGTGCGTGCGTTGCGCGATCCGGCATCCGGCGAGCTGCTGGACGAAGCACTGGTGCTCAGATTCGACTCTCCAGCGAGCTCGACCGGCGAAGATATCGTTGAATTTCAATGCCATGGCGGCAGGGCCGTGGTCGACGCGATCCTCGCGGCGCTGGCCGGGATCGACGGCCTCCGGGTCGCAGCGCCCGGCGAGTTCACCCGCCGCGCATTCGAGAACGGACGCATCGACCTGACCGAGGCGGAGGGGCTCGCCGACCTGATCGAGGCCGAGACCGAATCGCAGCGCAAGGCCGCGCTTGCGCTCGCGGAAGGCGGACTGAGAAAGCAGGTCGATCTGTGGCAGGAGCGGCTCCTCGGCCTCTCAGCCGAAGCGGAGCGCGCGATCGATTATGACGAGGAGGACGAGGAGGTGGATTCGGCACTCCAGCGAGAATGCGGCGCGCTGGAGCGCGAGCTCCGATCGTGGCTCGAACGGCCGCGAGCCGAGCGGCTGAAGGATGGAGTCCGGGTCGTGCTCGCGGGTCCACCGAATGCTGGAAAGTCTAGCTTACTCAATGCCTTGGCTGGCGAGGAGAGAGCGATCGTCACCGCTGTTCCAGGAACGACGCGCGATCATATCGAAGTGCCCGTCTCGCTCGGCGGGGTGCCGGTGCTGCTGACCGATACTGCAGGATTACGCGAATCCGACGATGAGGTGGAAGCCATTGGCTTGAGGCGAGCCGGCCGCCTTATCGAAGCCGCAGACGTGCTTGTCTGGCTCGGGGCGCCCGACGAAGCGCCCGCTCATGCCCGTGTCGTCAAGCTGCATCCGAAGGCCGACCTGCCGGAACGCAGCGTCGTGCCGGAAGGCACGCTCGCCGTTTCGTCAATATCGGGCCAAGGTATCGCCGACCTGCTTGGACGCATGGAGTCCGAGGCATGTGACGTCCTTCCCGCGGAAGACGCGATCGCGCTCAATCGCCGCCAGGCGCGCCACATCGAAGAGGCCGCGGACGCGCTCGGGCACGCTGCGGCGGCGTCCGGCGTCGTCCTGGCTGCCGAAAGCCTTCGGCTTGCTCGCTCGGCATTCGATCGCCTGACGGGAAGGGCGGGGGTGGAAGACGTCCTCGATGCGCTCTTCTCCCGCTTCTGCCTCGGCAAGTGAGGGATGTTCCACGTGAAACAATCATCGGGTAAGGCGCCGCGCATGCACGACGTGCTAGTGATCGGCGCCGGCCATGCCGGGTGCGAGGCCGCGGCCGCCGCGGCTCGCCGGGGCGCGCGGGTTGGCTTGCTGACATTCCGCGCCGGCGACGCCGGGCAGATGTCGTGCAACCCGTCCATCGGCGGAGTCGGCTAGGGTCACTTAGTGCGCGAGTTCGATGTCTTCGACGGGCTCATGGCCCGGGCTGCGGACCGAGCCGCCATTCATCGGCGGATGCTCAATCGCAGCAAGGGTCCGGCGGTGTGGGGTCCGCGCGTCCAAGCGGATCGCAAGCTCTATCGCGCCGCCATTGGCGATCTGCTCTACGAGAATGGCGTCCAGACTGTGACGGCCGAGGCGCTTCGGCTCATCATGCGGCATGGCTCAATCGCCGGCGTTGAGACGAGCGCGGGCCCTTTGCTCGCGCGGACAGTCGTCATCGCGACCGGCACGTTCCTCGACGCGCGCATCTTCGTTGGTGAGCAGGTGATCGACGGCGGCCGCCGGGGTGAGCGCGCGTCCCTGGCGCTAGCCGGTCAGATCCGCGACGTCGGCCTGGGGCAGGGCCGCTTGAAGACGGGCACTCCGCCGCGCCTCGACGGCCGCAGCATTGACTGGGCTCGCCTGGAGGAGCAGCCGAGCGACGCCGAGGCATGGACCATGTCCGCAGTCGATGACGGCGTTCGTCGGCCGCAGCTGCGCTGTGCGATCACGCGCACCAATCGACGCACCCATGAGATGATCGAGGCGAACTTCGCTCGATCGCCGCTCTTCGCTGGAGCCATCGAGGGCAGGGGTCCGCGCTACTGCCCCTCGATCGAAGACAAGGTGCGCCGCTTCGGGGACCGTGACTCCCACCAGATCTTCCTCGAGCCGGAGGGACTGGACGACGCGTTGGTCTATCCCAACGGAATCTCCACCTCGCTTCCGGCAGACGTGCAGGAGCAATTCGTCCGCAGCATTGATGGTCTTGAGCGTGCGGAGATCGTTCGGCCTGGCTATGCGGTCGAGTATGAATTTGTCGATCCGCGCCGCCTCAACCAGACGCTGGAGGTGCGAGACCTGCCGGGTTTGTTCCTTGCCGGTCAGATCAACGGCACGACGGGATATGAAGAGGCGGCGGCGCAGGGCCTCGTCGCAGGGCTGAATGCGGCCGCGGCGGCTCTTGGGCTCGAGGAGGTCCGCTTCGACCGGCGTTCGTCCTACATCGGGGTGATGATCGACGACCTGACGCTTCAGGGCGTGAGCGAGCCCTACCGCATGATGACGGCGCGAGCGGAATACCGTCTATCGCTCCGCGCCGACAACGCGACCACCCGCTTGGGTGAATCCGCGTTATCAGCCGACTGCGTCTCCGATCCGCGCCGGAAGCAGATTGAGGATCATTTAGCAGCGCGAGCGACGGCTGACTGGGGGAGCACCGATGAAGGCAAGGCGGATGCGCTCTACCGCCCGTATGTCGAGCGCCAGGAGCGCGAATGGGAAGTCGTCCAGCGCGATTCGCGTGTCCGGATCCCGCAGGCTCTCGATTATTCCACGATCCCTGGGTTCTCTATCGAGATGGTGGAGCGGCTGAATGCGGCGCGTCCGGAAACTTTGGACCAGGCGTCGCGCGTTCCGGGCGTGACCCCGGCTGCGCTCTCGGCGCTGTACGTGGCGGCGAGTCGCCGCGCTGCGGCGTGATAGAACGGCTGGAGCAGGCCGCGCAGAGGCCTGTTTCACGTGAAACATTTGAAAAGCTGGAGCGCTACGTCGACCTCCTCAAAGAGGAAAATGGGCGTCAGAACCTGATTTCGGCGTCGACGTTCGAACAGGTCTGGGATCGCCACATCCTCGATTCGGCCCAGTTGGTGCGCTACGAGCCGGCACCCGGCGCCTCCTGGGTAGATGTCGGATCGGGCGCCGGTCTCCCCGGCATCGTCATCGCCTGCCTGGTGCAAGGCCCGGTTACGCTCGTCGAGCCGCGTCGGCTCCGCGCCGAATTTCTCCACAAGGTCTGCGAATCACTCGATCTCAGGGTGTCAGTCGTCTGCGCCAAAGCCGGGCGCGTCGACGGCAGCTTCGACGTGATCACCGCCCGTGCCGTGGCCAATTTGCGCGATGTTCTGAAAATATCCGCACATCTGTCCACAAGAAAAACCGTTTGGGCTCTCCCGAAGGGGAGAAGTGGACAGGCGGAACTGGCCGAAGCGTCCAGAACATGGCAGTTTGAGGCAAGGGAGGAGCCGAGCTGCACCGATCCGCAATCGACGATCCTGGTGCTGACCGGCGTGGGAGCAAGACGATGATCCGCATCGCGGTAGCCAATCAAAAGGGCGGGGTGGGGAAGACCACCACCTGCATCAATCTCGCGACGGCGCTTGCGGCGATCGGCTGGCGGGTACTCCTGGCCGACCTTGATCCACAGGGAAATGCCTCCACAGGGCTTGGCGTCCCGGCCTCGCAGCGCAAATTGTCGAGCTACGATGTCCTGATCGGAAGCGCGGCAGCAACGGACGCCGCGGTTCCGACGCGGGTGCCGCGGCTTGATCTGCTGCCGGCGACGGTCGATCTGTCAGGCGCCGAGGTCGAAATGGTTGCCTTGGAAGACCGTGCGCACCGCCTTGAAAAGCCGCTGAGCACCGCGCCGGTCGGCCGATGGGACATTTGCCTGATTGACTGCCCGCCCTCTCTGGGTCTGCTCACGGTCAATGCGCTGGTCGCCGCGCACCACCTGCTCGTGCCGCTACAGTGCGAGTTTTTCGCCCTCGAGGGGCTCAGCCAGCTGCTCCAGACGGTTGAACGCATCCGCGTATCATTCAATCCGCAGCTGTCGATCCTCGGAGTGGCGCTCACGATGTTC
>JABFXK010000081.1 GCA_013361785.1 Sphingomonas sp. | reverse complement strand
CGCCGTTGCCGCCATCGGCGCGATGCAGGGTATCGGCAACAAGCTGAATTCGACGTTCAACAACGTTTCGAATTCGCTCAACTAATCTCGAACTTTCGAGGTGGGAGATGCGGCGGTGCCTTTGGCGCCGCCGCTTTTCTTTTGTCTTCGCTTCGCTTGGACAGCGGACGTCTATTTGATTGTTTTATGTGGCGTTTCTGTTGAATTTTGAAGTTGCGACAGGCCGCTGCCGATGTCAGTTTCCCTGCATGGGGAGGACGCTCGCCGTTGCGGCGCTGGGGCTGATGGCGTGGCAGGCCCAAGGGCGCACGCACGCGCCATTATACAATCCGGTCATGCTCAACGTCGGCATCAGTTGCCAGTGGCAGCAAAGCTGCGAGCGCCGGCAACTCGACGCAATGGCGCGTGCAAGTTCGTTTATCGCCAGCACGCACCCGCCGCTGTGGCGCATCCACCTGTGCAACAGGAACGCCCGCCGCGGCACGGCGAGAGTCGACTGGGTTGGCTTCGACAATTGCATCCGCAACACGCAGCTTCGTCTGCGCCGCTCGCACCGCCGCTGAGAATAGCCCCGCCTCCGCCACTGGAACGGCGTCCGAGCATGGTCGTTGTTCCGCGAGAGAAACGGAAGCAAGCCATGAGCAAAAAATCGGACTTTCCTCCCGACAAGACCGAAGGCGAGCGTCGCAAGAATCTCAACGACCGGCAGATCGACGAGCTCGAGCTTGCCGGTGGAGTCGAGGGAGGAATGCAGGCGGGAAGCGCCGGCGGGCCGAGCGAAAGCGATGTTCGCAAGCCGCGCGGAAAGACTCGCCGTTGAACCGTTCGGTGAGCATGCGCCTCTGACCCCCGTGGTTCTGCCGGTGTCGATCGGGGAGCGCGGCTGAATGATGCGGGTCGTCGCTCTGAAGAAAGCCGCCGCGGCCGGAGTCGGCGGCGCCATCGCGATGGAGATTTTCGCCCGCGTTGGACGGCTGCTCGGCCTCCAGACCATCGATTTCATCGCGGAGCTGAGCTCGGTCGCTTTTCGGGGTTCGCGCGTGCTTGCCGATCTGGCAGCGGTGGTCGCGCATCTCGCGATCGGCGTGTGCTGGGCGATCTTCTACGCCTTCTTCGTCTGGGGCCGGCTTCGGCTGCGGCCGGCGCTTCAGGGCCTGGTGTTCGCCATCATGCCGGCGTCGCTCGCAATTCTCGTCGTCTATCCCGAGCTCGCGCTGATTCAGCGGAACAGCGACCTCGCGACAGTGACGCTCTCAAGCTTCTTCGCGCCGCTTTCGATTCCCGCCGTCGTCAGCTTGCTGATCGGTCATGCGCTATTCGGTTTGACCGTCGGAGCGATCTACCGAAGGCCGGCCGGCTATTCTGCCGACGCCAAGCCGGCCCCGCCCGCCGCTCGTCGGCCGATCGACAGCGAGGCAAAGCGCAACGAAAAATACAAAGGCTTCATGTTCGCGACGGGGATCGAGTGCAGCTACCCGACCATCGAACACGGCCGCTGGCGCCGCGACGAGATGGATTCGACCTCGCATTACGAGCTCTGGCAGACCGACTTCAGGCTCGCGCGCGAGATCGGAATCACGCACATCCGCTATGGCCCTCCGCTTCACCTGATCTTCGAAGGGCCTGGCCGCTATAATTGGGAATATGCGGACCCGCAGATGGAGGAGCTGCGCGACCGCGGGCCCGAGCCGATCATCGACCTGTGCCATTTCGGCGTGCCATCGTGGCTCGGGAATTTGCAGAACCCGGACATCGCCCATGCGCTGGAGGAATATGCCGGCGCCTTCGCCGAGCGCTATCCGTGGGTGCGTTTCTACACGCCGGTGAACGAGATGTACGTGTGCGCGCGGATGAGCGCGCTCGACGGAATATGGAACGAGCAGCTGCGCGACGACGGCGCTTACGTGCGCGCCGCGTGGAATCTCGCCCACTCAACCATCCGCATGAGTGATGCGATCCTCAAGCGTCGGCCAGATGCGGTGTTCATCAACAGCGAAAGCAGCGAATTCTATCAGCCTTGCTGTCCCGACGAGTATGTTCAGGACGTCGCCACGCAAGCGAACGAGCGGCGCTTCCTGCCGCTCGACCTGATCTACGCGCACCCGGTCAGTCCGAGGATGCGCAAGCTGCTGTGCGAGCAGGGGATCGCCGACGAAGATATCGAGCGACTGGCGCATCGGTCGGTGCCGCACCGGTCGATCCTCGGGATCGATTATTACGAATGGAATGAGCGGCTGATCGACAGGGAGGGAAAGGCCGAAGCGTTGGGCGAGCTGTTCGGCTGGTACGTCATCGCGAGCCAATATTGGAACCGTTACAAGCGCACGATGATGCACACGGAAACGAACAAGATGGACGCCGATGGCGCGCCGAAATGGCTATGGCGGCAATGGCACAACGTCCAGCTGCTCGCCAAGGACGGAGTCCCGCTGGTCGGTTTCACCTGGTACAGCCTCATCGACCAGATCGACTGGAGCATCGCGATGAGCCAACCGATCGGCATCGTCTTTCCCGTCGGCCTTTTCGATCTCAACCGGGAGGCACGGACCGTCGGCCTTTCCTACAAGCATCTGATCGACCTGTACCGAGACGAGCCCGACTATCGCGAGTGCAAGTGGCTCAAGAAGATCATGGACTGAACCGATGGCTCTATTCCTCGCAGCGCATGGTTTCGATCCAGGCCCGAGCCAGCGCCCGTTTGCCGCTGGGGCGATTTCGGGACTCATCGGCACGATTCCGGCGATCGGCGTGCTGCTCGCGTTCGGCTCGTTGACGGTCGAAGCGCAGATCCTCGGAATGTCGCCGCTTCTGACGATCGGTCTCGGCTGGGCCGTGATGGCAATCGCCGGGGCCGCCTATGCGCGCATTTTCGGCCGGGCGGCCAATTCGCCCAGGGGCGGATGGCTGTTCGGAATGTCTTTCGGTTTCGCGCTTTGGGCGGCGGGCGCTGTGCTCGTCCTCCCGCTGGTGAGCGGCGGCCGCACTCCGGCCGGCCACGCCGGGGCCGGCGTCGCATTGTCGCTTCTCGTGTGGGGCTTTGCGACCGGCATCCTGATGCCGTTCGTGCACCGGCCGCTCCACGAGGATATCGAGACCGCCTCCAACCACAGCGAGCTCGGCCCCGATGCCGCGACCGGCGCGAAGCAGCTGATCAACGAGCGGCGGCAGGGACCTTGAGTCTTATTGGGCGCTTCGGACGCCGAGTTGAACCTCACTGCATCCGTTCCCTAAGCAACTCGATGATGTGGAGCGTCTTGCCCCCGCCGCCGCCCTCGATCTGCTCGCGGCAGCTGAAGCCGTCGGCGACGATGATCGTCCCTTCCGCTAGCGCCCGCACCCGCGGCAGAAGCAGCCGCTCACCGATCGCCCGTCCGGTCTCGAAGCTCTCCTTCGCCATTCCGAACGCGCCCGCCATTCCGCAGCAGCCCTGCGGCGGCCGCTCGACCTCGAGGCCGAGAAGGTCGAGCAGGCTCTGCTCGCCATTGAAGCCGATCACCGAATGATGATGGCAGTGCGGCTGAACCAGCGCCGTTCCGCCGCGCAGGAACCTGGGGAAGCGCTTCGTCTGCGTGGCGATGAAATCGGCGATATAATGGACCTGCGCCGACAGCCGCTTCGCATCGCGATGCTCCGGCATCAGGTTCAGAAGCTCGTCCTTGAAGACCGACGCGCACGCCGGCTCGAGCACGAGCAGGGGCGTCCCGGCGTCGATTTCCCGCCGCAGCACGGCGAACATCCGCTCAAATCGCTGCTTCGCCTCCTCGAGAAAGCCCCAGTCGTAGAGCGGCCGTCCGCAGCACAAAGGCTGCGACGGAATGGTGACCTCGAAACCGGCGCGCGCAAGGAGCTGCGTAGCCGCGATCAGCGTCTGCGGCCGGAAATTGTCGTTGAACGTGTCGGGCCACAGCAGCACGCGATCGCCGCCCATGCCTTTGCTCCGCTCGCGGAACCAGCTGCGGAAGGTCTGCGACGCGAATTTCGGCAGCTGCGCCTCGCGGTGAATCCCGGCCGCCCACTTAGCGATCGGCGTGCGCGCGAGCGTATTGACGATGGCTGGCGCGTAGGACGCGACGCGTGCCCACCGGTCGATCAACCCCATCGAATAAGCCGACCGGGGTCTCAGCCGCCGCGCATAATGATGCGCGCGGAACTCCGCCTTCCATGTCGCGACATCGACTCCGACCGGACAATCGGCCTTGCAGCCCTTGCACGCCAGGCACAGCGACAACGCGTCCTCGACCGCAGCGCTGTTCCAGCCGTCGGCGATCACTTCGCCGCGCGTCATCTCGTGGAGCAGGTGCGCGCGCCCGCGGGTCGAATGCTTCTCCTCCCCCGTCGCGAGGTAGGATGGGCACATCACCTCGTCGCCGACCTGTCGCCGGCGGCATTTGCCCACGCCAACGCAGCGCATCGTCGCATGCGCGAACGAGCCTTTGTCGGCCGGATATTGGAACCAGGTCTCGAGCGGCTTCGGCTCATAGGTGAGGCCGAGCCGGAGGTTGGAATCGATCGGGAAGGGCTCGATCGCTTTCCCGGGATTGAGGCGGTTGTCCGGATCCCAGATCGCCTTGAATTCGCGGAATGCCTGGACCAGCTCGTCGCCGTACATGACGCGCAGCAACTCGGCACGCGCCTGCCCGTCGCCATGCTCGCCGGACAGCGATCCGCCGTAGCGCTGCACCAGATGCGCCGCCTCGCGCATGAATTGCCGATAATTCTGCAGCCCTTCTTCGGAGTGGAAATCGAAGTTGATCCGCCCGTGTGTGACCCCGTCGCCGAAATGGCCGTACAGCGCGGCGGTATAGCCGTGTGCCGCCAGCAGCTTGTCGAGTTCTCGCAGATAGTCGCCGAGCCGGTCCGGGGGCACGGCGCTGTCCTCCCAGCCAGGCCAATGCTCCGGTCCGTTCGGAACGAATGCGGTGACTCCAAGCGCCGCCTCGCGCGCTTCCCAGATTCGCTTTTGCTGCGCCGGATCGGAGACGAAGGCGGTGCGCGCTCCGGTGCCCGCTTGCTTCACCTTTCGCCGGACATTGGCTTCCGCTTCTTCGAGCGTCTCGCCGCCGGCCTCGACGATCAGGAACCCGCGGCCGTCGGGGAACGCGGCGACTCCTGACACCGCGCGCGACCGCTTGATCGCGTCGTACATACGGCCGTCGAAGCCTTCGACCGCGTCCAGGTCCTGCTGAAGCAGCGCCGGCACCGCATCGGCGGCGGCATAGATATCGTCGAACGACAGCAGCCCCAGCGCCTTGCATTTCGGCCGGGGCACCAATTGCACTTCAG
>JABFXK010000038.1 GCA_013361785.1 Sphingomonas sp. | reverse complement strand
CTATGCAACCTGCCGCCAGCTGCTCGCCGCCGGCAAGCTGGATTCGAGCGGGCGAAGCGGGTCGCTGGCTGCCGGCGCCGGAGCCGGCGCGGGCACAGCCGCGGTCGGAGGCACGGCCGCGGCGGTGGCGGGCGGATGGGGCGGCGTCGCCCTCGCCAGCGCGACCGTGGTCCTGCTCCCCTTCGCTGTCGTCGGCGGAGCCTGGGGCATGTCGCGAATGAAGCGGGCTCGCAAGGAGCGAGCGATCAAGACGGCGATGGAAGGCTGTCTTCAGGAGCGCGGATTTCAGGTCGCCGGCTGGTCCAAGACCATCCACAAGCCGCAAGTTGTGCAGGCAGAACCGCCTGGCCGATGATTTGCTGACGCCCGACGGGCTCCCGCGCCGGCGTCACTTCGTCCCGGCGCGAATCTACCGCAGCTTGGCGATCCTCAGCTTGTCCTGCTTCGCCCGGTCCTTCACCGACTCTTCGCTCCTGGTCAGCGCCTTCGCGATCGCCTTGAGCGACATGCCCTTGCCCGCGAGCTGGTGCAGCTTCTGAATCTCGTCCTGCCGCCAAGGCTGCCGGTGCCGTTCGAACTTGGTTTCCGCCATCATTCCTCCCCGGGACGGGGAGGGGCACCATTGCCCGAAGAGGCAATGGGGGAGGGGGCCTTCCGCAGCGCGTGATCGCGCCTCTCCGCCAACTCCTCGTCCGTGAACCACCGCGTCAGCGTACCGCGCGCCGGCCTGATCACCTTGCCGCTGACGCTAATCTGCGCACGCTCCAAGAGCCCGTCAACTCCGGCGCGCCATCCGGATCAAGCCAGGTGTTGCTGATAGGCTTTTTATTCGCGGCCATGCGCCCTCCATTCGGATTGTCCATAGCGCCCGTCTGGCTCAGCCGCGATCTACTAGCCCGAGCAGCAAGAGAAAGCCCCGACGATTATTATGACGAGAATGGTCAGGTAGTGGAGAAACCGGTCCACGATCACCTCAGGCTATTTTGGATCGATCCCGAATGTGCGCGATCGGTGGAAAGCACACGCTCTGATGGCTCAGCGCGGTGTCGCCGCGACAGACCATCGATAAAGTGCTTCGGCAAGCCGCGCGCGAAAAGTCAGGCGGTCAGCGTGCAGCGTTTGGCCCCGGTATAAGCATGGCGACAAGGACGGCGTGAGCTCCGCAACTGCTGCTTGCTCCTCATGCGAGCCGACCTTGCTCAGAATGAGCGAACGGACCGCTGAGGGCTCCTTCTCGGTCACGCACTGCGCAAAGTCGTAGACGATCGCCTCTTGCTGATCCGATTGATCGACTGCAGCCGCTGGAATGATCGGCGCAGCGGACACATGGCCGCTCGGTTGCGGCCGCTCAGCAAACTGAAGCTTGTAAAGCGCTTCCGCGATCACTCCCCTGACTAGTGGCGGCTTGATGGTCATCCTGATCTCGCCGACGAGGAATTGATCCATCGATGCGCCGAGGCAGTCCGGCATGTGCGCCTGGAGTTTCGTCTTCGCCGCGTCGCTCCCCGCTGAACCAGGCTCCGCCATAACAAAGTCCATGCTGGTCGCCGGATCGGCTCTGACGAGGCAAGCGCCGAACTTTTCAGCGACTGCAAAGCTGTCCCGATCAGATTGGGTGAGCGGGGCATCGAACAATTCGTCGGGGACCGATCTGGTGAAGGCCAAGTCTTCGCTGTTCACCGGAAGACGCGAACCCGTGGTCGTGTCTTGCGCGGTACTGGTCTGCGGCCTTGCCGGACCCTGCAATACCCAGATCGCGCGATTGCCATAGTGTCCAGGAACCGGCTTCCCGTCTGCTCCCTTGGCCGGGATGAATCGGCCTTGGCTAAGCACTAGGTTGCGCGTGGCTTGATCCAGCAGCTGCGAGCCAGATGAAACCGTAATCCGGCAGGCCGTCGCACGTCCATTTGCATCGACATCCGCGTCAAACGTGACCGACCCTTGAATGCCCTTTTTTGCGGCCTCGGCAGGATAATTGTTCGGGCTGAACCACGAAGCTGGATCGATGGCTGTCGCGACCGGCACTGGGGCGGCGGCCGCCCACAAAAACGCAATGAACATCAAAACTCGCTCCCCGACGCCGAGGCTAACAGATGAAGCTGCGTCTGCAATGGGTGGAAAGCGGATGTTAGATTATGCCGGCCGCCGCACTCACGAGGACGGCCACGCGAAACACTTCCGTGGAGTGGCCCACACTCAAACGAGCATGCGGTGTGAGGCTGTCGCATCAACGCCGTAATGGCAGGAATAGGTCGAAAGCTGCCACTAGCCACGTGAAGAAAAAGGGCCGCCCCGGTGGAGCGGCCCTTCCTTGTTCCAGCACTCGATCAAAGTACGACTTTGATCGAAGCTACCCCAGCATTTCCTGCTCGAGCTTCTTCGCCATTTCCTCGATATTCTCCGGCGGCCAGCCGGGGATGTCCATGCCGAGGCGGAGGCCCATGCTGGCGAGCACTTCCTTGATTTCGTTCAGCGACTTGCGCCCGAAGTTCGGCGTGCGGAGCATTTCGGCCTCGGTCTTCTGCACGAGGTCGCCGATGTAGATGATGTTGTCGTTCTTGAGGCAGTTGGCGCTGCGCACGCTGAGCTCCAGCTCGTCGACCTTTTTGAGCAGGTAGCGGTTGAGCTGGTTGGTGTCGGCGGGCGTCGCTTCGGCCATCGGCATCGCCGCGGTGCCGATCATCGTCGGCGCGGCCATGCGCACCTGCGATTCGTCGAAGTGGACGAACAGCTGCAGCTGGTCCTGGAGGATCCGCGCGGCATAGCCGAGCGCGTCCTCCGGAGTCACCGTTCCGTCCGTCTCGATCGTCAGCGTGAGCTTGTCGTAGTCGAGCTCCTGGCCGACGCGGGTGTTCTCGACCTTGTACGCGACCTGCCGCACGGGGCTGTAGAGCGCGTCGACCGGAATGAGGCCGATCGGCGCGTCGGCCGGGCGGTTGGCGACCGCCGGGACATAGCCCTTGCCGATGTCGGCAGTGAGCTCGATGTTGAGCGTCGCGCCTTCGTCGAGGTGGCAAATCATGAGGTCGGGGTTAGTGACCTCGATGTCGCCGCTGGTCGCGATCATGCCCGCCGTGACTTCGGTCGGGCCGGTCGCGGAAAGGTGAAGCCGCTTCGGCCCCTCGCCTTCCATCTTGAGCGCGATCTGCTTCACGTTGAGCACGATGTCGGTGACGTCCTCGCGGACGCCCGCGAGGCTCGAGAACTCATGGAGCACGCCGTCGATCTTGATCGAGGTGACGGCGGCGCCCTGAAGCGAGCTCAGGAGCACCCGGCGAAGCGAGTTGCCGAGAGTCATTCCGAAGCCGCGCTCCAGCGGCTCGGCGACAAACACGGCGCGGCGACGGCTGTCGCCCCCGGACTGCTTCCGCTCGAGCGCGTTGGGCTTCTTCAGTTCCTGCCAGTTCTTTGCGTTGACGGCCATTTTCATCCCTTGGCAGTTGGGGACCTAAGTCCCTGATTTCAAATGCTTGCACCCCTGCGCAGGCAGGGGCCCAGTACAATTGCGTTAGACGCGCCGCCTCTTCGACGGCCGAACCCCGTTGTGCGGGATCGGGGTCACATCGCGGATCGAGGTGATCGTGAAGCCGACCGCCTGAAGCGCCCTCAGCGCGCTTTCGCGGCCCGAGCCGGGGCCCTTGACCTCGACCTCGAGTGTTCGGACGCCGTGCTCGGCGGCCTTGCGTCCCGCGTCCTCGGCGGCGACCTGGGCGGCGTAGGGCGTCGACTTGCGGCTGCCCTTGAAGCCCATCATCCCGGCCGAGCTCCACGCGATGGCGTTGCCCTGCGCGTCGGTGATGGTGATCATCGTATTGTTGAAGCTGGCGTTCACGTGGGCGACGCCGGCCGTGATGTTCTTGCGCTCCCTCCTGCGGACGCGCTGCGGTGCCTGAGCCATTGAATTCCCGTTCCTAAATCCGTTCGCCCCGAATGTATCGAAGGGCTGTCATTGCGGTTGCGCCGGTTACTTCTTCTTGCCGGCGATCGGCTTGGCCTTGCCCTTGCGGGTGCGCGCGTTGGTGTGGGTGCGCTGCCCGCGGACGGGGAGACCCCGGCGGTGCCTCAGCCCGCGGTAGCAGGCGAGGTCCATCAGCCGCTTGACGTTCATCGCGGTTTGGCGGCGAAGATCGCCTTCGACCGTGTGATCCTTGTCGATCGCCTCGCGGATGTGCAGCACCTCCTGGTCGGTGAGGTCCTGGACTCGCTTGTCGGGCGAAATGCCGAGCTTGGCGATGATGTCCTTGGCCGTGGTGCGGCCGATTCCGTGGATATAGGTGAGCGCGACTTCGACGCGCTTGTTGGTGGGGATGTTCACCCCGGCAATACGAGCCATTTATTACCCTTCTTTCAGCTCCACGGGGCGCCTTTCGCCCCATCTCGTCGCTAAAATGACCCCATTCCAGACGAAAAAGCCGACGCGCGCACGAGTGCGCCGCCGGTGAACCGGTGGATTGGGATGACGGGCAGATAGGATTGGCCCCTGTGCGAGTCAAGCGCTCGAATGTTCACAATGTTCACGGTCGTGACGCGTTTTCGATGCGCTACGGCCCGGGCGACTCTCGGCGCCTGTGTCGTGACAGGTGAAATCCTACTTTTACAGCCTTAATGCGTTCACCGGCGATGAACGAAAAGCGCATCCACCAGGTCTTCGCGGTCAGCGTCAGCCTCAAAGGGCTGCACGCGCTCTTCGAGATCATCCTCGGCATCGGGCTGTACCTGACCAGCGCGGAGAAGATCGCCGGCTCGATCAGCAACTGGAGCAACCGCCAGATCGCGCTCGAGCGGCACGACTGGATCGCCACCCATTTGCTCCACTTCGCCGAAGGGTTTTCGGTCGAGAAGCACGACTTCTACGCTTTCTACCTGCTCAGCCACGGAATCGTGAAAGGCATCGTCGTCATCGGCCTGCTCAAGGAAAAACTGTGGGCGTATCCGGCAAGCTTCGTCGTGTTCGGCGCCTTCATCGTCTATCAGCTCTACCGCTACAGCTGGACCCATGATTTCAGCCTCATCCTGCTCAGCATTTTCGATTTGTTCGTGATTGCGCTCGCGGTCCACGAATACCGGCTGTTGCGGAAACACCTGCCGACCCACTAAGCGCGGCCGAATGCAGCGGCTCACCCTCGCCGGCGGGGTCCCCGACAGCCTGAAGGGGAGCATCCTCGCGCTCGGCAATTTCGACGGATTCCATCTCGGCCACCAGGCGGTGGTGAGCCGGGCGGTCGCGCGCGCGTTCCACGAGCGGCGGCCGGTGATCGTCGCGACCTTCGACCCGCACCCCGTCCGCTTCTTCAAGCCCGATCTGCCGCCGTTCCGGCTGACGAATCTCGACCAGCGCGAGGCCCTGTTCG
>JABFXK010000134.1 GCA_013361785.1 Sphingomonas sp. | reverse complement strand
CCGCAATGACCTGTACCGGGGTTGTGACCGGTTGGTTGTTGAGAGACATGATCAGGTCGCCGCGTTGCAGCCCCTGCTCGGCAGCGTCGCTGTTCGGGTCAACGCCGGTGATGATCACTCCGCGAGCCGTCGACGGAAGGTTCGCGGCGCGCGCAAGCTCGGGAGTCAGCGGGGCAAGCGAAAGCCCGAGCGTCTGCTGTACGGCAGGCGTGGTCGTGCCAGTGGGGCCCTGCGTCGTCGTGTCCCCGCCGGCGATCTTGTTGAGCGCCTCTTCGGTCGGGCGGTCGGCCAGGGTGACATAGACGGTGCCGTGCTTGGGATTGGCCGTCGCGGCGCCGCGAATGATCTCGATTGGGATCTTGGAGCCCACCTTGCTGTTGGCGACGAGATACGAAACCGTCTGGTCCGGCGTCACCTGCTGGCCGTTGACCTTCACGATTATGTCGCCCTGCTGAATCCCGGCCTGAGCCGCCGGACCGTTCGGAACGATGGTCCGCACTACCTCGCCCGTGCCCTTGGCAATGCCCACGGCAGGCGCGAGGTCTTCGTCTACCGCCTGCAAACCGACTCCGAGATAGCCGCGCTGCGGGCGCTGCCCGTGCATGAGCGCGTCGATAACCGGCCTCGCCAGCTCCGCCGGAATGGCAAGGCCGATCCCGACGGACGCGCCGTTCGGCGAGATCAGCGCGGAGTTGATTCCGATGACGTCGCCATTGAGGTCGAACATCGGGCCGCCGCTGTTGCCCATGTTGATGGCTGCGTCCGTCTGGATGTAGCGGTCGTACGCGCCGGGGCCCGCATCGTTGATCGACCGGTGCAGCGCCGAGACGATACCCGCCGTGACGGTGCTTCCCACCGCGTAAGGATCGCCGATGCAGATCACCCAGTCGCCGACACGCGCCTTGGTGCTGTCGCCCCAGCGGACGAACGGCAGATTGTGCCCGTCGATCTTGAGCAAGGCGAGATCGGAGGTTTCGTCGCGGCCGATGATCCGCGCCGGAAATTCCCGGCCGTCGGTCATGGTGACGGTGACGCTGTCGACAGTCCCGGTGCCGGTCAGCCCCTGGATCAGGTGGTTGTTGGTGACGATGTAGCCGTCGGGGGAAATCACGAAGCCGGAGCCGAGCGAGCCGGCTTCCCGGGTCGCGCCCTGGCCGCCGCTCGATCCATTGCCCTGGTTACTCTGGGGCTGGTTCGGGTCAAACTGGCGAAAGAGTTGCTCGAACGGGTCGCTGCTCTGCGCCTTCACCGGCACCCGCTGCTTGGTCGAGATGTTGACCACCGCCGGCTGAAGCCGGGCGACGAGGTCTGCGAAGGACAGCGGAGCGCCGGGACGCGGAGCGAGAGCGGAAGTGCCGGGTCCGTTTTGCGGCACCTGCGCGCCTGCCTGTCCAGTGGCGAGAGAGAATGCCGATCCCCCGAGAAGCAGGGCCATTGCGACCCCGTAGGCATAGCGCACTTTTCCGGACTCCTTCGAGCTCATCGATACTCCATCAATTGGCTTGAGACGCAAGGGCGCTAATGTCCCACCGGCCTTAACGACATTTGAACGCTGCGGTTCACTTCGTAGGCGTCGAGCGTCCAGTGAATTCCTTCAAATACTCGTTCTGCGGCGATAAAATGATGTTCGTGGGCGCGGACTTTTGCTGACCGTCACCGACGAACGTCGTGAGGTAGGACTGCATCGCGCGGTAAAAATCGTAGAATTGCGGATCCTGTCCGAAACTCGCCGCATAGGTCTTCGCCGCGTCCGCGTCCGCCTGCGCCTTGATGATCGCAGCCTGCTTGGCACCCTGGGCGCGGATCGAGCGGGCCTCCTGCTCGCGGGCCGTGCGCATGCTCTCGAACGCGGACTGGAGCGGAGCGCCGTCGGGGAGGTCCGTCTTCTTGATCCGCACGTCGACGATCTGGACTCCGAACTTCGCCGCCTGCGCATTCAGTGAATCGCGAACATCGTTCATGATCCCCTGCCGCTCAGGCGACAGCAGCGCAGCGAAGGGCTGCTTCGCAAGCTCGTTGCGGACTTCGGAGCGGAGGATCGTCTGGAGCTGACTTTTGAGATTATCCTCGCTCGTCGAACGGATATACATCAGCAGCGGATCGACGATGCGATAGCGCGCATAAGCGTCGACCATCAGACGGCGCTGGTCGGTCGAAAGCACCGGCTGCGATTCCATGTCGACCGCGAGCACGCGCTTGTCGATCCATACGATCTGGTCGACGAAGGGGATCCGGTACGACAGGCCGGCTCCGGCCGAGCCGATCGGCCTGCCCGATTCATAGCGGTTGAGAATCCGCTCCGGCTTTCCGAAGCGGACCACGACCGCCTGCTTGCTCTCGGGCACGATCGGGAAGCTGCTCAGCACAAGGATCAGCACGATCAGGGCGATGAAGCCTGAAAGCAGCGGACGACGGCGGACGAAGCCGCTCATTGCTGCGGCTCCTGCTGCTGCTGTTCCTTCTTCACCTGCGGGAGCGGCAGATAGGGCGTCACTCCGGGGGCCTCGACGATCGTCTTGTCCACCCTGGAGAGCACCTGCTCCATCGTCTCATAATACATGCGCCGCCGCGTCACGTCGGGCGCGAGCTTGTATTGCTGATAGACCTTGTCGAAGGCCGCGGCTTCACCCTGCGCCTTGGCGGTGAGCTGGAGCGCATAGGCATTCGCCTGATTGACGTAGGACTTCGCGTCCTGCTGCGCGGCGGTGACTTCCTTGAACGCGTCATTGACCTCGGAGGGCGGATCCGCCTGCTGGATGGCGACGCCCTGGACTTCGATCCCGGAGTGATAGGCGTCGAGGATACGCTGCATCCGGTCCGTGACCTGGGTCTCGATCTCGCTGCGCCGGTCGCCCATCGCCTCCTGCAAGGTGACCTGGCTGATTACCGAGCGCATGGCGCTTTCCGCGACTTGCCGAATCGTCTCCTCGGGATCGGCCAGCTGGAACAGGTACCATTCGGGATTCTTGACGTTCCAGCGCACCGAATAAGCGATGTCGAGCAGGTTCTGGTCGCCCGTGAGCATCAGATCCTCACTGCTCTGAGAGCCGAGGTCGACGCTGCGGATGCTTTCGACGTCGACTTTCTGGACGCGGTCGATCGGCGAGGGCAGCGTCATGCCGACGCCAGGGCCAAGCGTGTAACGGGAGCGGCCGAAGCGGGTGACCACGCCGCGCTCGCCGGGCGAAATGACATGGAAGCTCGTCACGACGAGAAAGAGGAAGATCAGAGCGAGGACAGCCCACAGGATCAACGAACTGTCCGGGCGGCCGGGAAAGCCTCCGCCGCCGCGGAAGCGCATCCTCCCGCGGCGAAGCAGCTCGTCAAGCGGCGCTACGGTGCGTCCGCCGAGTCCTCCGCGGTCATGGCCGGACGGCTCGCCCCAAGGGCCGCCGGAACTACCATCGTCAGTCGGCGGCTCATCGCCACCGCCGCCAGGGCCCCACGGCCCCTTATTGTCGGTGAAAAGACCGCGAACGCGGCTCGCCCACCCCGGAAAAGTGCTCATCGTCGGCGATTATAGGGACGCGCCAGCGCGAAAAACAGTGGCACGCGGCATCGTCCTTCCTATGTGGCCGTAATGAGCGACGAGCGCGAGCAACTGGCCAACCTTCCCCATGAGGACCGGATTCGCTCGCGAAAGCTGGCTGGAAGCGTCGCGACGCTGATCGTCGATGCGACGGGGCTGTCGTCCACGATGCGCTCGAACGTCGAGCAAGAGCTGCGCTCGGCGGTGCTCGAGAAGGGCGGCGTCGATGAGGTCCGGATTGCGATGACCGCGGCAGAACCGTCGCGCACCCTGATCGCGATCGGCAGCGGAAAGGGTGGCGTCGGCAAATCCACTGTGTCGGCCAACCTTGCGGTCGCGCTTTCGCGGATGGGCAAGAAAGTGGGTCTTATCGACGCCGACGTTTACGGACCGTCGCAGCCGACGCTGCTCGGCAGTCACGAACGCGTCACCGCGGAGGATGAGCGGCTGATCCCCGTCGAGGCGCATGGAATTAAATTTCTGTCATTGGGCCAGCTGGTCTCGCCAGGCCACGCGCTTGCGTGGCGGGGACCGATGGCCACCGGGGCGCTGACCAAGCTGATCGAGGCCTACTGGGGCGATTGTGAGCTTCTGATCGTCGACCTTCCGCCGGGCACCGGCGACGTCCAGCTGTCGCTCATCCAGCGCTCGCGGCCGGCAGGTGCGGTGATCGTCTCGACGCCGCAGGACCTGTCGCTGATCGACGCCCGACGCGCGGTCGACCTGTTCAACAAGACCAGCGTGCCGGTGCTCGGCCTGATCGAGAATATGGCGACCTATGTCTGCCCTCATTGCGGCGAGAGCTCGCATCCCTTCGGCACCGGCGGCGCGGAAGCCGCAGCGACCGACATGAGCGTGCCGTTCCTCGGCCGTCTGCCGCTCTCGCTCGCCATTCGCGAGGCGTCCGATGCGGGCGAACCGCCGGCGACGTCCGGCGGGCCCGAAGCTGAAGCTTTCGAGGCGATTGCGGCGCAACTGTTGAAGCTGCTGACGCATTCAAGCTGACGAGAGGAGCCGCCATGCCGCTGACCAGCGACGAAGACATTGCCGACCTGCTCCGCAACGCCCGGACGATCGCCGTCGTCGGCGCTTCCGACCGGCCGGATCGCCCGTCCTACGGAGTGATGAAGTTCCTGCAGGAGTGGCGCTATCGGGTACTTCCGGTAAACCCCCAGATCACCGGCGAGCATGTGCTGGGTGAGTTCGTCTGGCGGGAGCTCGCGCAGATCGGCATTCCGATCGACATTGTCGACATCTTCCGCCGCTCCGAGGTGGCGGGAGAAGCCGTCGACCAGGCGATCTTCGTCGGTGCCAAGGCCGTGTGGATGCAGCTCGGCGTGATCAACGGGGAAGCCGCGGCCCGGGCGGAAGCGGCGGGGCTCAAGGTCGTGATGGACCGCTGCCCGCACATTGAGATCCCACGGCTGCGAATTCCCAAGATCGGCGCCGAAGTCTAAGCGGCAGCCACCGTCATTTCGGGAACAAGGATCGTCGGCGAGTCGATTCCGCGGCGAAATTCCAGGTCGCTTGCAGGTTCGAGGATCGCAAACATATCAATGAGGTTGCCGGCGATCGTGATCTCGGCGACCGGTTCGGCGATCTCGCCGCCGCGAACCATGAACCCGACCGCGCCGCGGCTGTAGTCGCCGGTGACTCCGTTCACGCCCTGGCCGATCAGCTCGATGACGAGCACCGCTTCGGCGACGCTGGCGAGCAGCTCTTCGCGAGTTCGCGGCCCCGCCTCGATGTAGAGGTTGCTCGGTGATGCGCCGGGGGCGCCGCCGACGCCGCGCGCCGCATGGCCGGTCGGCTCGATCCCGAGCTGCCGCGCCGCCGCGCTGTCGGCGATCCACTGGTTCAGC
>JABFXK010000155.1 GCA_013361785.1 Sphingomonas sp. | reverse complement strand
GTGCGTTCCGAACTGTTCGGGCAGCTGCGCGACCTTCAGCATCGTGGGCAGGAGTGCCTGTCCCGCCGCGTCGAGCGCACCCGTGAGCGGTTCGAGCTGACCGTCTGCCGCTGGCCCGAGCCGCAAACGATCTTCGCGCCGATGACGCAACGGGTCGACGAGATCGGCGAACGGCTTCCGCGCTCGCTTGCGTCGCGCGCGGGAACTGCACGCGCCGACCTGAATCTCATTGCGGGAAGGTTCCGCCGAGATCTTATCGATCAACGGATCGCACGCTTGGGCGAGAGATTGAGCGCCGCCTGGAAGATGGCCGAGCTCGCCCACCCGGAGCGGCCATTGTCCAGGGGCTATGTCCGGGTGACGAGCCGCGACGGAGCGACGCTGACCCACGCCGCGAATGCCCGCGTGGCAAGGCTGCTCACGCTTCGCTTCGGCGACGGCAGAGTCGACGCCGCGGTCGAGGAAGGGGACGCGAGGCCGGTTGAGCGCAAGCCCAAGCGATCCTACATCGCACCGCAACCGGGGCTCTTCGACGCCCCGGAGGAGTAATTCTCGATGCTGATGTCAGGCAACGGCAGGGCTGCGCGTATCCATTATCTTCCGGGCACGTTCCGGATGCTGAGCGACGGCGATCATGTGATCTGCGCCGTGACCGGAGCGCGCATTCCGCTCCACGAGCTCCGCTACTGGAGCGTCGAGCGGCAGGAGCCTTATGTCGACGCCGCAGCCAGCCTCAAGGCCGAACAGGCGGCGGCAAAGCGTTAGGTTCGACTGACGCCAGCCGATGCCGCGGGCGTGAGATCGACGCCCAGATGCGCGGCGACAGCTTCGAGCCATTTCACCACCATCTCCAGCTCCTCGTGATGCGCCGACTCAGCGGCGTTGTGATCGGCAGCTCGATCAGCCTGCCCGTAGGTCCGATCCGAAAACTTGCTGTGCTTCGCAAAGGCCGGTCCGTTCGCGATCTTTGCAACCGCTGACGCGCCGAGATCGAGTTCGAAGAGCCTGCCGACCTCGAGCAGCGTCGCTGCCGGGTTCGCGAGGAATTCCTCGCTGTCGATCAGCATCACCCTGCTCCCCATGCGCTTTGCGACTTCGCCGAACTGATGGATCTGCAGCAACCAGCCGAGGGCGAGCGCCTGGAGGTCGGTGAGGATGAACCTTTCCTCCTCGCTATAGCCTAGGTCGATCGAGCTCCAGCTCGCCGCGCTCTGAAACAGCTTCCGGCCCCAGATCCGGCCCCACATCCCGCGCTTCAGCAGCGATCGGAGCAGCGTGCGCACATCCGAATAGAGCTGCACGGCACGGCTGTCGGGGCACGTCTCCAATACAGGCAGGATCAGTCGATTGGCGAAGTTCGTCGGCTTCACGATGATCGTCTCGCCGGCCTGGAACGGACGCTGCAGCAGCCGAAGCACGAGGCGCAGCCGCTCGCGGTTGGACGCATCGTCGCGGCGGATGAAGCGGTTGGCCAGGTTGATCAGCACGTCGGGCTCCTTGAGGCCGAACGTCCGTCCGGGAATCTCCAGCGCCCTCAGCATCAGCGTCGAACAGCAGAAGGCAGTGTGAAAGATGAAATGGATTGGCGCCTTGGCCGCCTGAGCGGCCTCGGCGTTGATGGCGCTGGCCTGGTGAGTGACCTTTGGAAACCGGTTTTGGAAATGTTCGTCGCTGAGAAAAGTGAGCTCGGAATGCTGCTCGTGCGGAACGAAAACGGAGGTCAGCATCGAGCCGCCGGCGTCGTAGGTATGCGGGAGCCACCTTGGATCGAGCGCGACGTCGCGCGCGGATCCTTTATCCAATTCGCTTGACCTTGATCCCATTCTTGCCCGGGATGGACAGCCAGAAGCTTCCTAGGACGCCGCGCCTGACGTTTACCTTTGCGCCGGGTCGAGCGTCGAACCCCGGCCAGTCGTCGGTCTGCGTCCACACCGACCCGTCCTGGAGCGTGATCACCCAGCCCCCGTCGGAATTGCGCCCGGCGCTCTTGATCACTCCGTCGATCTGGCTGATCTCGTCATTGTTGCCGAACAGCCCGCCGAAATTCGGAATCGAAAATCCGAACAGCGAACGACCGGCGGCGCGTGCCTTTTCCTTGTCGACCATGAACAGGTCCTGGTTGGCGATCGCCTGTTGCATCGCCGAGGCTTCCCGGTCGTAGCAGGCGAGTCGCTGCTCGGCCGCGGCGATGGTCCGGCAGCCCATCAATCGCTGGACCTGTGCCGGAGTGCCCGTCTGCACCTTGCGTGCGGCGGGAGCAGCGCCGGCGGACACGAGCGCAATGGCAGCGAGCAGAAGCGTCCAGTTTCGCATTGGAATTTCGTCCCTCCCTGGTCGTCCTCACACTAGGTGGCGGGGCTGATTCGGCGCAAGGGACCGCTGTTGCAAAATTGATACAGCACTTTGACAACTTGTCCGTAACGAAGCGGCAAGCGTTGCAAGCCTCTCCACGCTTCACCTATCAAATGGAGCAGTTCGGCAATCTTTATTTGCCGTTCCACGGCAGCCGTGGCCCCGCGCTCGGCTAGTGAAGGGGAAGAATACATGAAGCTCGATTTCCGTCAGCGCTTGCTCTCGACCACCCTTCTGGTCGGCGCGAGCATGATTGCATCGCCCGTCCTCGCCAAGGGCACCGCGCAGCCTGCGCCGCAGCCGCCGATCTGCCCTCCGGGCGTCGCGCCTGGGACGAACGGGTGCATTGAAGCCGTCACTCCCGCCACTCCGGTGACCGCCGGCCCGCAAGCAGCAGTGCCGCCGGCCGCCGTCGGAACCAACGCGCAGGGCGCGCCGGCGACGGGTCAGCAGGAAATCGTCGTGACCGGTTCGCGCATTCCGCAGCCGAACCTCGAGACTGCCAGCCCGGTGACGACCGTCACCAGCCAGGAAGTGAAGCTTTCGGGTACGAGCCGTACGGAAGACCTCGTCAACTCGCTGCCGCAGGTGTTCGCGGCGCAGGGCTCGAACGTTTCCAACGGCGCAAGCGGCACCGCCACCGTCGACCTTCGCGGCCTCGGCTCGAAGCGCAACCTGGTGCTGGTCAACGGCAAGCGTCTCCAGGCCGGTGACACCGGAAACCCGGTCGCCGACATCAACTTCATCCCGAACCAGATGATCAAGCGGGTCGACGTGCGGACCGGCGGCGCTGCGTCGGTTTACGGTGCGGACGCCGTCGCCGGCGTTATCAACTTCATCCTCGACACGACCTTCACCGGCTTCCGTATCGACGGCCAGGCGAGCGTCTTCCAGCACAACAACAGCACGCAGGGGGCCATCCTGGCGGCAAACGCTGCGCGCGGGTTCCTCCCGCCGCACGGCAACGTCGTGAACGGCGGTGCGCAGGATATCGCCGGAATGTTCGGCGCTGCGTTCGATGACGGCCGCGGCCACATCACGGCTTATGCGACCTATCGTACCGAGGATCCGATCCTCGAATCGACGCGCGACTATTCGTTCTGCACGCTCGCATCCCGTGCCGACGGATCGTTCACCTGCGGCGGTTCGTCGACTTCGGCGACCGGCACGTTCCGCGAATATGATCCGGTCACTTTCAGGCGCGTCTTCCTGGGCCACGTTAGCGGAACCAGCCTCGTTCCTGGATCGATCGCGTTCAACTTCGCGCCGTACAACTATTTCCAGCGGCCTGACGAACGCTACAATTTCGGCGCGTTCGCCGATTACGAGGTCGCGCCGGGCGCGCATCCGTACCTCGAAGCGATGTTCATGGACGACCATTCCGACGCGCAGATCGCGCCGTCGGGCGACTTCGGTAACATCGGCGTGCTCGCGTGCGATAACGCTTTGCTGTCGACCCAGGAGCGTAATCTCCTCTGTCAGCCCGGCCGGACATTCGTCGGCCCGCTGAACGGCGCCCAGAACGTCACGCAGACGGTTACGTATATCTTCCGCCGCAACGTTGAAGGCGGCGGACGAGATGACGACATCCGCCATACCGACTATCGCGTTATCGGCGGACTTCGTGGCGATCCGCTGCCGGGCATCTCCTACGATGCTTATTACCAGTTCGGCCGTACGCTTCGGAGCTCGACCTATTTCAACGACTTCTCGGTGACGCGGCTTGGCCAGGCGCTGGACGCCGTCGCCGTTCTGAATGGCGTGGAAGTTGCGCCGGGCACGCCTGGTGCGACGATCGAGTGCCGCGCCGTCTTGACCGGCCTCAATCCGAACTGCGTCCCGTACAACGTCTTCGCGACGGGCGGCGTTACCCCGGAAGCGTTGAATTTCTTGCAGACTCCGGGCTTCCAGCGCGGCAGCATCAACGAGAACATCGCGCATATCGACGCGACGCTCACCGGCGACACTTATGGCCTTCGCACGCCATGGGCGGATACCGGGATCGGCCTGAACGTCGGTGCCGAATACCGCAAGGAAGCGCTCGACTTCAAAGTCGACCAGGAGTTCGCGACGGGCGACCTTGCTGGACAGGGCGGTCCGACCCCGCCGGTTTCCGGACACTTTGATGTCCGAGAAATCTTCGGCGAACTTCAGGTCCCGATCGTCGAGCATAACTTCATCGACGAGTTGAGCCTCGACGGCGCTTATCGCCACTCGATCTATCACGTTGGTGGGAACGACTTCAGCACCAACACCTACAAGATCGAAGCTCGGTTCGCTCCGATCCGCGATATTCGGTTCCGCGCCAGCTACAACCGAGCTGTCCGTGCGCCGAACATCGTCGAGCTGTTCTTCCCGCAGGCTCTCGGGCTCTCGGGCAACACCGACCCGTGCGCAGACGTGAATCCGATTGCGACGCTCGCGCAGTGCCAGCTCACCGGTGTCACGGCGGGCCAGTACGGCAATATCGCGCCTAACCCGGCGGCACAGTATCAGGCGCTGTTCGGCGGCAACCCGAACTTGAAGCCGGAAACTGCCGACACCTGGACTGCAGGCGTGATCCTCCAGCCGCGCTTCGTTCCGGGCCTCGCCCTGACGTTGGACTACTTCAACATCCATGTGAGCAATCTCATCGGATCGCTGTCCTTCGCGCAGGTGCTCAATGGTTGCATGGGCTTGAATGCGCCGCAGGACACGAGCTTGTGCGCTTTCGTCCACCGTGCGCCGGGTACCGGTTCGCTGTGGATCGGACCGAACGCCTTCGTCATCCTGACGAACGTCAACCAGTCTGGCCTGGCTCTCCAGACGAGGGGTCTCGATTTCAACGGCACCTACTCGCATCGTCTCGGAGGTCTCGGCACGCTGAACCTCAGCTACGTCGCGACGTACCTGAACAGGCTTGAGAACGCCCACATCGGCGTCAACTGCGCAGGTCTCTATGCGGGTGTCTGCGGATCACCGAACCCGAAGTACAGGCACAAGGCTCGCGCAACGCTCACGATGCCCAGCGGCATCGGTGCGTCGCTGGCATGGCGCTACTTCTCGGGCACGGACGCGGAGCCTTCGCAGGGCGCAGTTGGTGCCGATACGCACGTCAAGGCGGAGAGCTACTTCGACCTGGCCCTCACGGCCCGGCTGCAGCAGCGGCTCAACCTGCGACTCGGCGTCAACAACATCTTCGATCGCGAACCGCCGATCGTTGGTGCGCCGGCGTCAAACGGCAACACCTTCCCGCAGGTTTACGACGCTCTCGGGCGTTACCTGTACGCGGGCTTCACGGTCGACTTCTAAGTCGCCGCGAACGTACAAGATTTGGGGCGGGCCTCTTGCGAGGCCCGCCCCTTTCTTTTGGTGCTGTTGAGCTTCACGCCAAAGGCTGTGACAATTGACTCGCATGGCGACAAAGGACTCGCGAGCAAGCCTGCTGGATGAAGCGGATGCAGCAGCTGCCGCCGGCGATTTTGGTCGCGCTCGCAGCCTCATCGAGCAGGCCCTCCAGGACGACGATGGATCCGCCGAGCTGTGGATCAAGCTGACGGCAATGCGTCGCGCTGCGGGCGACGCGCGGGGCGCGCTCGAAGCCGTCGAACGGGCGCTCGCCCTGGCTCCTCTCGATTTCGCGGCGCTGCTCTCGCGCGCCCTGTTGCTCGAGCGACTGCGTGACGAACGCTCGGCCGAGGCCTTCATGCATGCGCTTGCCCAGGCCCCCGCGGAAGATCGCATTCCCGCCTCGATGACCACGGCGGTGGAGCATGGCCGCAGGATTGCGGCGGAGCATCAGGCGCGAATCGAGGCGAGCCTGGCGGCAGCGATCCCGCCGCATCTGCCGGAGCCGGAGCGTCTACGGGCCGAACGCTTCGTGTCCAACGCGTCCCGGCGCACTCGGCATTTCCACCAGGAGCCGACGGACTTTCATTATCCCGGCCTACCGGAATTCGAATTCCATGATCGCGAACACTTTCCCGAGCTCGACATCGTCGAAGAAGCGACCGCCATCATTCGCGGCGAATTCGAAGCTTTGATCGCTGCCGAGGCGGCCGAGATGGTGCCCTACATCCAATATCCCGATCATGTGCCGCTCGCCCAATGGCGCGAGCTCAACAAGAATCGCGACTGGACCGCGATCCATTTGCTGCAGAACGGCCGCCCGGTCGAGGCGAACGCCCGCCATTGCCCGAAGACCATGGCCGCGCTCTCACGCCTTCCACAGCCGCAAGTCCGCGGCGCTTCGCCGAACGCGATGTTCTCCCTGCTCGCGCCGAACACGCGGATTCCGCCGCACACGGGCGTCGCGAACACGCGGCTCGTCTGTCACCTGCCGCTGATCGTGCCGCCCGGATGCGGCTTTCGAGTCGGCGCGACGACTCGCGAGTGGCTGGTCGGCAAGGCCTTCGTGTTCGACGACACGATCGAGCACGAGGCGTGGAACGACAGCGGCGAGCTGCGCGTGGTCATGATCTTCGACCTCTGGCCGCCGGCGCTGAGTCCTTCCGAGCGCGAGACTGTGGCAGGGATCATCAGCGCCGCAGGCGTGAGCTTCAAGGGCGCCTGACCACCTCCGACGGGTCATTCGGTGTCAATCGCGATAGCCGAGCCGCTCCGCCCAGGAGAGGAGGAGCGGGAGCACCGGCTCCATCTGCTCGCGGTACTGCTTCCATCGGCCCCGCGGCGCTCTCGAGATCGGCTCCGTTACCTGGTCGTAGCTCGGAGTGGCGATCGTCCCCCGCCGGCGCGCCGTGGTCTGATGATCGAGAATATGATCGTCCCAGTCGAGGCCCAGGAAACCGACGAGCGGCCTCAGAGTCCCCTCAGGATCGTCGACGAGGTCTTCATAGACGACGCTGTGCGTGTTCAGCGGCAGCGCCTCCTTGGACGCGGTCCAGATGCTCATCATCGCATCGTAATAGTCGGCCGCATCCTCGATAGTGCCGAAATTGACCAGGCCGAACGCCTGCATGAATCCGCTGAGGACCACGTCGCACGGGTGCCGCTGCATGAAGATGATCGGCGAACCGGCGAACATGGCATGGATGAGCGGCGCTGCCGCCATGTCGAGCGGAAATTTGTCGACCACCATGCCTGTGAAATCGCGCCCGATCAGCTGCGAGAGCAGCCGCATATACAGCGCTCGCGCGTCCCTCACCCAGTGCAGGGACTTGCTCGGGAGATCGCGGATCTTCACGCCACGGCCGGCCTGACCGACGAGTTGCTCCTCCTCGAGCACGGCGATTTGCGCATGGCCCATCAGGAAGGTGTCGAGAAGCGTAGTTCCGGAACGGGGAAAGCCGACCAGGAACGAAAGCTTGCGCGTCGGTGGCTCGGGGAGAACCGGAATCCGAGCCCCCCATTCGGGCGTGATTGCGCGGGCGAGCTCGTGCTGCTCCCGTCGATATGCAGCCGCCTCACGGCGCCAGTCGTCGCGCTCACCCGGCGGAACCTCCGCCTCCAGCGCTGCGCGATTCATCGCTTCAGCAGCCGCGAAAGCCTCGGCCGGTCGGCCGAGAGCATCGGCCAGCTTCGCTCTTAAACTGTTCCACGCGACCGGGTCCTCATCGGCGTGAGAGTGCAGCAGCAGGTCATGGGCTTCGCGCACCTGTCCGCGACGCCGGGCGAGCACAGCCCGAAGATAGTTCAAAGACTCGCTCGCGATTCCACTGGCGAGCGCCTCGTCCAGCAGCGCCGCCAGTTGGTCCGTTTTGTTGTTCCTGTCGAGCAGAACGCCGTAGCGAAAGACGGCATCCCTGTTCGCCGGTTCGAGCGCATGCGCCCGCTGGAACGCGGCCTCGGCTTCGGCGAACCGCCTTTCAGCGAGGCAGGACTGACCGAGCCCGAACTCGACCGCGAAAGACGAGTCTCCAAGCCGTCGCGCAGCCTCGAAGGCGGCAATCGCCTCATCGTGGCGATGGGCTTGCGATAAGGCGGCGGCGGCGTTTCGCCGGACGGTCGATTCGCTTGGATTGAGTGTCGCCGCTTTCGAAAGCCGGTCCGCGGCTTGCTCCCACTCGCCCCGCGCCGCGTAGCTGTTGCCGAGGTTCGCCCACGCCCTCCAGTCGCCTGGAACCGCCGCAGCAATTGTCGACCATGTCCTAACCGATTCGTCGGTGTCGCCAACGGCGTCGGCTGCTTCGCCGCGCGCGCGCCACTCTTCCACCGCGGCCGCAGAGCGGATTTCCGCTGGTTCGGCCATCGCCAGCACTTCCGCCGCGCGACCGGACTCGACCAGCGCCCGCATCAGCATGATTCGGAATCCGACCGTCTGCGGCTCGGCAACGCGCAAATGCTCGAGACCGGCCGCAGCGTCGCCGAGGCGGCAATGCACGATCCCCAGCAAATGGTGCGCCTGCGGTGACGGCGCAGTGGAAATTTCGGATTCGGCTAACGCTCGGGCCCGGTCGAGATTGCCGGCCTGAAGCGCCTCAACCGCCTCCCTGAACTGCGCTTTCATGGGAGGACTCTATCGGCGGCGCTCGATAGGCCAGTCAACCGACAGCATGGGTCCGCCACTGCCGGCTAGGCCATGGGTGACCGGCTTCTCTTTTGTCCGCTGGCGGCTATTTTGGGCCGGTGAACCAAGAGGCACGTGCTGACGACCACGCCCGGATGGACGACGCTGTCAGGCTCCTCCGCGGAAGCGTCGAGGACGTGATGCGCGGCATATCGCTCATCGAGGCCGCGGCCGACCGGCAGGAGCCGGAGGCGCTCGAGCGCAAGGCCGTGTTCGAAGCGATGGGCTGTGCCCGTCCTCAGAACTGGGAAAGTGCGCTCGACTGTTTGGCGGAAGCGGCGGAACAGGGTTCGGACAGCGCGCAGCGCCAGATGAGCATCCTGGCGCGGTTGCCCGGCGCCGCGGTCGAGCAGCACCAGAGCTGGGCGTCGGTCCGATCGCAGATCGCGATCGAGAAATTGGCCGAAGCGCCTCCGAAAATCCAATTATGCGAATCGCCCCGGCTTCGCGTGATAGAAGGATTCGCCAGTCAGGCTGAAGCAGGCTGGTTGATCGAGCGCGCTCGCGACCGGCTGCGGCGCGCCACCGTCGTTGATAACGCTGGCGTCACGAGCGTCGAGGAGGCGCGCACCAACAGCGGCGTCGAGTTCCTGCTGGCGGACATGGATCTGATCATCGAGGCCATTCGCCTCAGGATCAGCGCGGCGACCCGGCTGCCCCTCCCGCTCTTCGAACCGGTGCAAGTGCTGCATTATTCTCCAGGCCAGGAGTTCAAGCCGCACCATGATTTCTTCGATCCAATACTGCCCGGACATGCCCGGCAGATCCGCGACCATGGCCAGCGCATCGGGACTTTCCTCATCTATTTGAACGACGACTATGGAGGCGGCGAAACGGCGTTCCCGAATGCGCAGCTCAGCTATCGCGGAAACAGCGGCGACGCGCTGTTCCTCGCCAACGTCGACCGCAGCGGCAACCCCGATCCGGCGAGCCTGCACTGGGGCACTCCGCCCACCAGCGGCGAGAAATGGATCCTGTCCCAGTGGATTCGCGATAGGGTCCCCACCGGCGCAAGCGTCGGGACTGAGCTGAATCCGCCGCCGCAGCCGTGATGCCAGATCTGGAATCGTCTCGGCGTGCCTTGAGTTTTGACGAGGCGATCGCCGCCTTCGAAGCGGGCGAGCGCGAAGCGCTGCTTCCGCGCCTGGAGCGCGCGCTTCAGGCAGGCTCCGGCGACCCTCGGCTGTGGCATCTCCACGGCTTGGTTCTGCGCGAGCTGGACCGGCGCGAGGAGGCGCTGCCGTCGCTTCGCAGGGCCGCCGAAATGGCTCCGACGTCCGCCAGGATTGCGCATGC
Source organism: Sphingomonas sp. (assembly GCA_013361785.1). Taxonomy (GTDB): domain Bacteria; phylum Pseudomonadota; class Alphaproteobacteria; order Sphingomonadales; family Sphingomonadaceae; genus Sphingomicrobium. Next base: position 8,488 of record JABFXK010000155.1, on the reverse strand, counting down.
GCTCGCCCGCACTCTGCTCGAAGCGGGGCTGCCGAGCGTCGAAGCCTTCGGCCGGGCCGTCCAGCTTGCGCCAGCCGACGAGGAGGTGATCAGCGGCCTCGCCTCGGCCTTCATCGCAGACGGCGAACCCAAGGCCGCGCTTGAGGGACTGGAGAAGATCGTTCGTAGGTCGCCGCACTGGGTCAGGGGCCATTCCCTCCTTGCCCGGCTGCGCTGGATGGAGGGCGATCGCGACCGTTTCACCCGCAGCTTCGACGAAGCGCTCGAACAGCTTCCCGATAATATGGACCTGCGCCGCGAGCAGATCATCGCGCTCCTTCATGCGGAGCGTTTCGACGAGGTCCTGCGAGCGGTCAGAGGAGGGCGCGCCGCGGTCGGTGAGCAGTTGGTCTTCGCTGCCAATGAAGCGATCGCCCATGCCGAGATGGGTGAGATCGATCAGGCGGAGCGCTTGTTTGAACCCTTTGCTGACACCGCCGACGCCACAATCCAGGTGCGCCGAGTCCGAATGTATCTGCGCTCAGGCCGGCCCGAGCGTGCCGCGGAAATCGCCGACGCGTGGCTTGAGACGCCGGAGGCGTTCATGTTCTGGCCCTACGCCTCGCTCGCCTGGCGCCAGATCGACGAGTCGCGTTGGCAGTGGCTCGAACGGGACGAATCCTTCGTCGGAGTCTACGATATCGCCGAACGTCTGCCGCCGCTGGACCTGCTCGCGGCGAAATTGCGCGAGCGGCATACGCTAAGCGGACAGCCGCTCGAACAGTCGCTCCGCGGCGGCACTCAGACGGACGGCAATCTGTTCATGCACGTCGATCCGGTGATCGTGCAGCTTCGGGAAGCGATTCGGACCACCGTCGCCGAGCATGTCGCCAAGTTCCCGCCAATGGATAAAGGGCATCCGCTGCTCGGCCGCCGGCGCGATCTCATTCGCTTCTCGGGCTCCTGGTCGGTCCGTCTGCACAGCAAGGGCTTTCATGCGAACCACATCCACCCCGCCGGCTGGATCAGCTCGGCGCTCTATGTGGTTCTGCCGCCGGACATCGGTCAGGGGGATGCCGGCGTGCTCACGCTCGGTGAGGCAAAGTCGCCCAATTTCCCGCTCGACCTGCCGCCATTCAGGACCGTGGAACCGAAGCCGGGAAGGCTGGTCTTGTTTCCGTCATACACCTGGCATGGGACTCGCCCGTTCACCGAGGGAGAGCGGATCTCCGTTGCCTTCGACGTCGCGGCTTTGGAGCAAAGCTAGGCTTGCTCGAAAGCCTGTGGCCTTCCATGCTCCGCCACGCTAAAATGCCCTAAAGTGAGGTGCATGATGCTGAAGTTGACTTTTGTAACCGCCGCTTTGTTCGTGCTTCCCGCGCCCGTGCTCGCGCAGGCAGCCCCAGTGACTCCGGCTCCTCAGGCGTCGGCAACGCCGGACAAGAGCAAGAGCGACTTGGACAAAGTCGTGTGCCGCTCCCAAGACACGATCGGAAGCCGGCTTGAACGGCATCAGATATGCATGACGAAGCAGCAGTGGATGACCAACGAGCAGGAAGCGAAGCTCAAAGTCCACGACTTGCAGATGCAGGGCTTCGTCGCTCACTGATTGGCGGCGGCCTCATCGGCGATAGCCTTCATAGCTGAATAATTTCGCCAGCGCCCGCTGGACCGTCCGTGGAGCGGCTGGCGCACCTGCCACACGCTCGCGGTCTTCACCGGACGGCTCGTCCGGCCGAAGTCGAGCACCGAATCTTCCCACTCGAGTCCGAGGAATGCGAGGAGGCATCCGATCACCGGCGCCGGCGATCGCACCAGCTCGTCATAATCCACTTCGAAAATGTCGTCCGGATAAACACTCTTCCAGTGCGCCATCAGCCGCTCATGCTGGGCATACCAGTGCGCGGCGTCGCGAAGATCCAGCGCATAGGCCATGTCGGCGCTGAGGTGGAGGAAATGCAGCGAGACCAGGTTATCGAGCCGGTTTCGCCGGGTGTGGACGATCTTCGCATCCGGAAAGAGCGTCTTGATGAGCCCGATATGCAGGAAGTTGTCAGGGCGCTTGTCGGTGACGAGCACCTCCTCGCCGCTCGCGGGCGGGAGCCCGTTCACGTAAAACTTGCGCCATTCGGCGATTGTCGCTTCCTCGGCGCTTCCAACCGACTGCGGATACCCAGAGATTCGGCTGGCGAGCTCAGCCACGAGATCGAGCTCTCCCGCCGGCTGGATGCGGCTGTGACCCGCGAGGATCTGCTCGACGAGCGTCGAACCTGATCGGTACATGCCCAGGATGAACACCGGCGACTGCGCGGCAGCGCTTGCCTGGCGCGCTGGAGGGCTGGCGATGAGCTGATCGATCAACCGCTCGACTGCGGCGCGATCGTAGCGCGCACCCGTCGCCGCGCGGCTCGCTTCGTTGGCGGCGCTTGCCGCTTCAAAGGCTTCATCGAACTGACCGGCGGCGTCGAGCAGCCCGGCAAGCGCAAAGCTAAGGTCGGCCTGCTCCGCCGCCGTCACGCCCGGCCTCGCAATCGCCGCCCTGACGCGCCCGGCCAGTTCCTCATCGAATTCCCGCGAGTGCGAAATTGCGGCGAGGCGACTCAACGCCAGCGCGTCCTCCGGCGCCACCGCCAGAGCTCGCCGGTAAGCCGCTTCAGCGGCTCCGCGATTGCCGCGATCTTCATGCAGATTGCCAAGGTTGAGCAGCGCCGGAACATAATCGGGCTTGAGAGATAGCGCCGCGTTGAGTTCCGTCTCTGCCTCGTCCGGGCGGTACAGGTGGTCGGACAAAATCACCGCGCGGTTGAGGTGCACCTCCTCGGGATCGCGAACGTCGCGGTTCAACGCTTCGCCATAAGCGGCCAGCGCCTGATCGTAGCGGCGCGCCTGCCGCTGCAGCCATGCGAGATTGTACCAGCTGTCCGGAAGGTTCGGATCGGCGCTGAGCAGCTGCTCGTAGGCGGCGATCGCCTCGTCGACACGTCCCGCGCGGCGGAGCGCGGCGGCGCGCTTGAGCAGCATCTCGGTGCGCGGGTCCATCACGTGTGCGTAGCCGCCCGCGCGAAAGCCTGTCGAGCCTTACTCCGCGGCTTCGCGCACCTCGTCGCCGACACGCGTGAGCACGAGCTGCCCGTCGCCCTCATCGACCCGCACGACCGACCCGTCGGGGATTTCACCCGAGAGGATCTTGTCGGCCAACGGATCCTGCAGATATTTCTGCACCGCGCGCTTCAGCGGCCTTGCGCCGTAGACGGGGTCGTAGCCGACGCGTCCAAGCCACGCGCGCGCCGCATCGCTGAGCTCGAGCCGGATCTTGCGGTCCTCGAGCAGCTTTTGCAGCCGCGCCACCTGGATGTCGACGATCGGCCCCATGTGCCCGGCGCCGAGCCGATGGAACAGGATGATCTCGTCGAGGCGATTGAGGAACTCGGGCCGGAAATGGGCGCGGACGACCTCCATCACTTGCGGCTCGACCTTCTCGACCGCTTCGTCCTCGCCGAGCGACGCGAGATATTGCGAGCCGAGGTTCGAGGTGAGGATGATGATCGTGTTCGTGAAGTCGACCGTGCGTCCCTGGCCGTCGGTGAGGCGGCCGTCGTCGAGCACCTGCAGGAGCACGTTGAACACGTCGCCATGCGCCTTCTCGACCTCGTCGAACAGCACCACCTGGTACGGCCGCCGCCGAACCGCTTCCGTCAGGACTCCGCCTTCCTCGTAGCCGACATACCCCGGGGGCGCGCCGATCAGACGCGCGACCGCATGCTTCTCCATGAACTCGCTCATGTCGATTCGGACCATCGCCGAGGAATCGTCGAACAGGAATTCGGCGAGCGCCTTCGTGAGCTCGGTCTTGCCGACGCCGGTAGGGCCGAGGAACAGGAATGAGCCGAGCGGCCGGTTCGGATCCTGCAGACCCGCGCGAGCACGGCGGACGGCGGCGGAGACCGCCTTCACCGCATCTTCCTGGCCGATCACACGCGCGCCGATCGCCGCTTCCATCTGGAGCAGCTTCTCGCGCTCGCCCTCCATCATCCGCTCGACCGGGACTCCGGTCCAGCGGCTGACGACGGCAGCGATGTCCTGGTCGGTGACCTCTTCGCGAAGCATCGCGCCCTTGGACGCTGCCTGGGCGTCGGCGAGCCGCTTCTCGAGATCGGGAATGCGCCCGTATTGAAGCTCGCCCGCCTTCGCGAGGTCACCACTGCGCTGCGCCTGCTCGAGCTCCAGCCGGGCCTGATCGAGCTGCTCCTTGATCTTCGCTTCGCCGGCGATCTTCTCTTTCTCCGCCTGCCATCGCTGGGTCAGCTCGGCCGACTGCTGCTCGAGATTCGCGAGCTCCTCCTCGAGTCTCGCAAGCCGGTCCTTCGACGCCTTGTCCTGCTCCTTCTTCAGCGCCTCGCGCTCGATCTTGAGTTGGATGATCCGCCGGTCGAGATTCTCGATTTCCTCGGGCTTCGATTCGACCTCCATCCGGATCCGGCTCGCCGCCTCGTCCATCAGGTCGATCGCCTTGTCCGGGAGGAATCGGTCGGTGATGTAGCGGTTGCTCAGCGTCGCCGCCGCGACGATCGCCGCATCGGTGATCCTGACGCCGTGGTGGAGCTCGTATTTCTCCTTGAGCCCGCGCAGGATCGAGATCGTGTCGGGAACGGTCGGCTCGCCCACGAACACCGGCTGGAAGCGCCGCTCGAGCGCCGCGTCCTTCTCGATATATTTGCGATATTCGTCGAGGGTCGTGGCGCCGATGCAGTGCAGCTCGCCGCGCGCGAGCGCCGGCTTCAAGAGATTGCCCGCGTCCATTGCGCCTTCGGCCTTCCCGGCGCCGACCAAAGTGTGCATCTCGTCAATGAACAGGATGATGTCGCCCTCGGCCTGGCGAACCTCCTCGAGCACGCCTTTCAGCCGCTCCTCGAACTCGCCGCGATATTTCGCGCCGGCGATCATCGCGCCGAGGTCGAGCGCGAGCAGCTTCTTGTCCTTGATCCCGTCGGGGACGTCGCCATTTGCGATGCGCAGCGCGAGTCCCTCCACAATCGCCGTCTTGCCGACGCCCGGCTCGCCGATCAGCACCGGATTGTTCTTGGTCCGGCGGGCCAACACCTGCACGGTGCGGCGGATTTCCTCATCGCGGCCGATGACAGGATCGAGCTTGCCCGCGCGCGCCGCTTCGGTGAGGTCGCGCGCATATTTCTTCAGCGCATCGTAGCGGTCCTCGGCGGCCTGCGTGTCCGCGGTGCGCCCGCCGCGCAGCTGTTCGATGGCGGCGTTGAGCTTCTGCGCGGTGACGCCCGCCTTCGCCAGCGCATTTCCAACGTTGGTGCCCTTGGCCAGCGCCATCGCCAGAAGGATCCGCTCGACGGTGACGTAGGTGTCGCCGCTCTTCTTCGCGACCTGCTCGGCCTGGTCGAGGATCCGGATCGTGTCTCCGTCCATCGCTGGCGCCTGAGTCGCTCCGGTGCCCGTCACCGACGGGATTTTCGCCACCAGCGAATCGACTTCGCGCTGTGCGGTCTTCGCATCGCCACCGGCGGCCTTGATCAGTCCGGCAGCCATGCCTTGCTCGTCGTCGAGCAACGCCTTCAGCAGATGCGCCGGAGCGATCCGCTGCTGATGCTCCCGAACGGCGATCGTCTGGGCTGCCTGAAGGAAGCCGCGCGCGCGGTCGGTGAGCTTTTCAAAATCCATCTGTTGTTACCCCTCGTTTCTTCAACACCGATATGGTGTTGCAGATCGGCAACACAAGGTTCGCGCGCAGCCAGTCCGGGGGACTGGGACCTGTTCTACGGGTGTTGCTGGCCTCTTTCGGGGCCTCGTGGCGTGACAGCGGCGGGTTGCGCTACGGCCGTGGGCGCGGCGACAGCCGGGGCGGAAGCCGGCAGCGGCTGGCCGACGCTCGCAACATCTTCGGGATGAACGAGCGCCGGGCACTCGGCGGCGACCGCCGGGTCCATGTTCCAGCGGCGATATTTGGTGCTGTCCACGTGGAAGCGCAGGTAGGCGTAGAAGCCGAGGCCGGCATTATAGGGTGCGCCATATTCGCTGTGGATTCCGCACAGCGTCCGCATCAGCGTCACCCGGTCGATCGGCTTCAGCGGCACCATGTCGATCGCCGAAGCGAGCTTGTGCGCGCTTTCGGGTGCTCCGCCCGCGCATTTGTTGAGCTCGGGATTGCGATAGACCGACACCGGTTCGACCGGTCCGACCGCGGGGATCACATGGTCGCGAACGTAGCGCAGAGTCTCGACCATGTGCGGCCATTCGGCGGAGGGCGGCACTTCAAACGGCTGCTGGCCGCACTCCTGCCACGCGGTCGCGGTCCGGAGCAGCTGCCATGTCGGGACGATCCCGCTCACTCCGGCGCTCGCCAGATAATCGTTGAACGTTTTCACCTGCGCGGCGCGCCACGGGGCGGCGAGATACCAGGAGCGGTAGCCCGGCTCGTCCTGACCCTTGGTGATGTACGGACCGGCGGGGTCCCACGCCGCGGCAGCGGCTGGGGCAGGAGCGACCACTTGCGCCACCGTTGTCGGTGCAGAGGCGGTCTGGGCGGCTGCGGGCGCGGCGATCAGCAACAATGACGCGAGGAACGGCTTCATGGCGGGGATGATACTCGCCTGCTGCAGCTTGAAAAGCGCTGAACGCCACGCGACATCCCGGCAATGACTCAGCCCATCGACGTCGACCTGCCCCACAACCTCGGCAAGGACGAGGCTCGGCGCCGCATCGCCAACAACATCCACAAGCTCGAGCAGCAGATCCCCGGCGGCGCGCGCGTGCAGTCCGGCTGGAGCGGCGACCAGCTCAATCTCACCGTCATGGCGATGGGAGAGTCGGTGAACGCGACGATCGACGTGATGGAGACGAAGGTGCATCTGAAAGTGCTGCTCCCCGGAATGCTCGGGATATTCGGCGGTCTCGTCCAGGCAGCGCTGCAGAAGAAAGGCAGCGCGCTTCTCGAGGACCACAGCCGCTAAGTTCCTCCCGCCTGCGCTGGTTTCCCTCACCATCGCGTCGCGATAGGAAGGAATTCCGAGGAGGGAGGTTTCATGCGCCATTTCGCGGTGGTCGGTTCGGGTCCGGCGGGCTTCTACACCGCCGAGGCGCTGGAGAAGGCCTATGGCGAGCAGGCGCGCATCGACATCCTCGATCGTTATCCCGTGCCCTACGGCTTGATCCGCTTCGGAGTCGCTCCCGATCACCAGTCGCTAAAGGCGGTTAGCAAGCGCTACGACAAGGTCGCCGAGAGTGCCGGTGTCGATTTCATCGGCAACGTTAGCGTCGATGGTGACGTCTCCGTGGCCGAGCTTCTCGACCTCTACGACGCGGTGATCCTCGCCACGGGCGCGCCGCACGACCGCAAGCTCGGTATCCCGGGCGAGGACCTGCCGGGCGTCATTGGATCGGGCGAGTTCGTCGGCTGGTACAACGGCCACCCCGAATTTGCCGACCTCGACCCCTTCCTCAACGGAACGCATGCGGTGGTCGTCGGCGCCGGCAATGTCGCGCTCGACTGCGCGCGTATCCTGTCGAAGACGAGGGTCGAGTTCGAAGGCTCGGACATCGTCGGCCACGCGCTCGACGCGCTGGACAATTCCTCGATCCGGACCGTCACCATCCTCGGTCGGCGCGGGCCGCACCAGGTCGCCATGACTCCGAAGGAGCTGGGCGAGCTCGGCCACCTGGAAGCAGCGGTGCCTGAAGTCGACCTTGCCGACTTCCCGCCGGTCGAGGCCGACGAGCCGCTCGAGCCCGGCTTGCGCAAATCGGTGACCATCCTCCGCAGCTTTGCCGATCTTCCGCAGGGCAAGCCGAAGCGGATGGTCTTCGATTTCTTCGCCAAGCCGGTCCGGATCGAAGGCGAAGGCAGGGTCGAGCGGGTCGTCGTCGAGCGCACCGAGCTCGACGAACAGGGCGGCGCGCGGGGTACCGGCGATACCTACGAAGTGCCCGCGTCGCTGGTTATCACCGCGATCGGCTATTCGACCTCGCCGATCGCCGACGTCCCGTTCGAAGGCGGCAAGTTCGTGAATGACGCCGGCCGCATTTCAGACCGGCTGTACGCGGTCGGTTGGGCGCGTCGCGGTCCCACGGGCACCATCGGCACCAACCGTCCCGACGGCTACGAAGTTGCCGAGCAGATCGCGTCCGCAATGCCCGCAGGAAGCTCGGGTGACAAAGAGGGCGCTGAGGGCCTCAAGCGGCTTCTGACAAACCGCGGAGTCATGCCCACGGACTATGACGACTGGCGCAAGATCGAGGAGACCGAGGTCGCCAACGCCCGCCCCGGCTCCCCCCGCGAGAAGTTCGTCCGTCCGCACGAATGGATGAGCGTGCTAGGCCGCTGAAACCGCGCTTGCGCTTGCCGCCACCCCCTTCTATCTAGCCGCGGCCTTGGCTCCCGCCGCGACCCAGTCGCACCTGCGGGTTCCGGTCGGGGAGTAGCTCAGCCTGGTAGAGCACTGTCTTCGGGAGGCAGGGGCCGGAGGTTCGAATCCTCTCTCCCCGACCA
>JABFXK010000084.1 GCA_013361785.1 Sphingomonas sp. | reverse complement strand
GGCCCGAAATGGTCGATCACGGGCTCGAGCTCTTTGGTCTCGCCGCTTTGCGAGATTAGCACTGCGACGTCACCTTTGCTCGCCATCCCCAGATCGCCGTGGATCGCTTCCGCGAGGTGAAGGAAGGTGGCGGTCGTGCCGGTCGAAGCGAAGGTCGCGGCGATCTTGCGCGCGATATGCCCAGATTTGCCAAGACCGCTGACGATCAGCTTGCCACGGCAGCCGAGGATCAACCCGACCGCCTCCTCGAACGGTCCACCGAGGCTGTCGGCGAGCGCGTCGAGCGCACGCGCCTCGTCGTGAAGGATTTCACGTCCAAACTGCAGAACATCGGATGTCATGGCCCGGCCCCTAGCCGAACCGCCGCACGGCTGTGAAGCTTGACGGCTGCATCCGCCGCTGCGACCTCAGCGCTCGAGGAGAGTGGGCTTGGCCAAGAAACTGACCCGGTTCATCCTGATCGCGCTGGTGCTCGGGATCATCGCCGGTTGGGCGATCAATTATGCGATCGACGACGGCACACCCGCCGCGGCGGCCCGGCTAAAATCGATCGCCGATTATCTCAGCATCGTCACCACGCTGTTCCTGCGCCTGATCAAGATGATCATCGCGCCTTTGGTCTTCTCTACACTCGTCGCCGGAATCGCACACATGGGCGACGTTGCCGCGCTCGGACGCGTCGGCGCCAGGGCAATCGGCTGGTTCATCGCAGCGAGTCTCGTCTCGCTGACGCTCGGCCTGATCCTCGTCCATCTGTTCAATCCGGGCGTTGGAGTCGGCCTCACGATCCCGCCGGCAACTGCCGCAAGCGGGGTCGCCACCGCGGGGTTCAGCCTCAAGGACTTCGTGACCCATCTCGTCCCCGCGTCGGTGATCGAATCGATGGCGAACAATGAGATCCTGCAGATCGTCATTTTCTCGATCTTCTTCGGAGTTGCGCTGACCGCGATCGGGGAACCAGGGAAGCCGATCGTGCTCGGCGTCGAAAGCCTCGTGAAAGTGATGCTGCAGGTGACCGACTACGTCATGCGCGTGGCGCCGCTCGCAGTGTTCACCGCGGTGACGGGAGCAATCGCCGAGCAGGGCCCCCAGATCATCGTCACCTTCGGCAAGTTCGTCGGCGTCTTCTATCTCGGGCTGGTTGTCCTCTGGGCGTTGCTGATAGGAGTCTGTTTCCTCATCGTCGGGGCGAGAACGCGCCACCTCATCCGCTACATCCGCGACCCGGTCGTGCTCGCCTTCTCGACCGCTTCGTCCGAAGCCGCCTATCCGCGGACGCTGGAGGCGCTCGACCGGTTCGGAGTCCCGCCGCGAATCGCGAGCTTCGTCCTGCCGCTCGGCTATTCGTTCAATCTCGACGGATCGATGATGTACATGACGTTCGCGTCGGTATTCATCGCCCAGGCGTACGGCATGCACCTTACGCTCGGCCGCGAAGTGCAGATGCTCCTCGTGCTGATGGTGACCTCGAAGGGGCTCGCCGGAGTGCCGCGGGCGAGCCTCGTCATTCTCGCCGCGACCCTTCCGATGTTCGGAATTCCCGAAGCCGGACTGTTGCTGATCTTGGCTGTCGACCATTTCCTCGACATGGGCCGATCGGCGACGAACGTCGTCGGCAATGCCGTCGCCTCTTCCGTCGTCGCCCGCTGGGAGGGCGACTTCGACCCCATCGAACCCGCAGATATCGAGCCGCCGCATGCGCCGACGCATGCACGCAAGACGAAGTCCTAGCCGAACGGACGGTCGATGCTCGGCGGCGGCTCGGTGAAGAACTTCGGCCCCGCCTGCGTCATGTGCCAGCAGTCCTCGAGACGAACGCCGAACTTGCCTGGAATGTAGATTCCCGGTTCGTCCGAGAAGCACATCCCTGGCTCGAGCGGAGTCGGATCGCCATGGACAATGTAGGCGGGCTCGTGTCCGTCCATGCCGATCCCGTGACCCGTCCGGTGCGGAAGGCCCGGCAGCTTGTAACCGGGGCCGTAGCCCCAGCTTTCGTAAGCGGCGCGAACCGCATCGTCGATCGTGCCGACCGGAACGCCGATTTTCGCCGCGCGAATCGCGATCTGCTGCCCTTCGTGGACCTGGTTCCAGACCTTGCGCTGCTCCGCGGTCGGCGCCGCGCCGAAGACGAAGGTGCGCGAAATGTCCGACTGGTAGCCGTGGACGGTGCAGCCGCAGTCGAACAGGATCGTGCTTCCACGCTTCACGATCTGCGGCTTCTTCGAACCGTGCGGGAGCGCGGAAGCTTCGTCGATGAGGACGAGTGAGAATTCGGGGCTTCCGCCGAGTGCCGAGGTGGCTGCATCGATCGCTGCACCAAAGTCGGCAGGCGTCATGCCGGCGCGGGCTCGCTCGCCGGCGTGACGCATGGCGCGGATGGTGATGTCATTGGCCGCCTGCATCAGCGCCAGCTCGGCGGGTGATTTGATGAGCCGCAGGGCACGTACGACGGGGTTGGCGCTCACTGCCTTCACCGCGGGGAGCTGCTGCTGCAATCGGTCGATGATGAAATAGCGGTCGGTCTCCTCGAATCCGACCGGCGCTCCGGCCACCCCGCGTTCGCGCAGGAAATCGGCGACGAGCTTCAGCGGGTCCTCATCCTCGTTCCAGGTGCGGATCTCGGCGGGGATCGCCAGCGTCTCTTTCACCGAGGGCATTTCGAAAAAGGGCGTGGCGATGATCGGATCGCCCTGCGCCGGGATCACGGCCGCGGTCAGCCGCTCCGAGCGATGCCACTCGACGCCGGTGAGATAGTCGAGGCTGGAGCCCGATTCGACGATCACCGAGCCGATGCCGTTCCGCTGCATCAGCTGCCGCGCCTTGGCGAGTCGGCCGCGCCGCTCGGCCGGTGAGATCGGCGGCGGCAGGACGACTGGCTTCAAGGCTTCCGAAGCTTGAGCCATCACCCGGCTGATCGGAAGCGTCATTGCCGCGGCTGCCGCAGCCGAGCCGGCCAGAAATGTCCGACGCTGAATCATCGCATCCCCCTTCGACGTCCCATGCTCACTGTTGCACGGCTTTCGCCGATCGGCCAGCAGGCGCGGCCCATGTTCGAATCACTGGCTCATGACGGCGTGAAGCGCCCCGGAACACTCGAGATGACGGTGATGCTCGCCGCGCTCATGGCGCTCAATTCCTTTGCGATCGACGCGATGATCCCGGCGCTGCCCGATATCGGGGGCTCGCTGAGCGTCGCCAGGGAGAACGACCGGCAGCTGGTCGTGATCGCTTATTTCATCGGCTTCGCTTCGACCCAGCTGCTGTGGGGTCCGCTGGCCGACCGCTTCGGACGAAAGCCGATCATGGCGGTCGGAGTCGGACTGTATGGCCTGTTCGCACTGATGTGCGCGCTGGCGCCGAGCTTTCCCGTGCTGATCGCCGGGCGCGTGCTGATGGGAGCCTCGGCGGCGGCGTCGCGGGTGCTCGTCGTCGCCATGGTCCGCGACCTGTTCGAGGCCGAGGCGATGGCGCGGGTAATGAGCCTGGTGTTCATGACCTTCATGCTGATGCCGGTGCTTGCGCCCAACGTCGGCCAGCTCATCCTTCTGTTCGCGCCGTGGCGGGCGATCTTCCTCGTGCTCGCCGGCTATGCGGTGGTGATGGTGATCTGGCCGTCGATCCGGCTGCCGGAGACGCTCCATCCCGAATACCGGCGGCCGCTCGACTGGCGAGCGATGGGGAGCGCGGTCGCCGAAGCGGTGCGCGAGCCGCTGTCGCGCGGCTACACGCTGGCGATGACGGTGAGCTTTTCGGCGCTGGTCGCTTACATCTCCTCGATCCAGCAGATCGTGTTCGACGTATTCCACGAAGGCCGGCTGATCGGCCTGGTGTTCGCCTGCGTCGCGGCGCCGATGGCCTTCGCCTCCTACCTCAATTCGCGCGTCGTCGGCCGGTTCGGCTTGCGGCGGGTCGGGCATACGGCGGCACTGGCGTTCGTGCTCGTCACCGCGGCGCATCTGGCGGTCGCGCTCACCGGACGCGAGAGCCTGGCCGTCTTCGTCATCTTCCAGGAACTGACCATGGCGTCGTTCGCCTTCACCTCTTCGAACCTCGGGACGCTAGCGATGGAGCATATGGCGCATATCGCCGGCACCGCCTCGTCGGTCCAGGGGATGGCGGGAACGATCGGCGCGGCGGCGATCGGCTTCGTCATCGGCCAGCAGTTCGACGGCACTCTGGTGCCCTTCGCCGCAGGAAGCGCGGCCTGCGCCGCCGCGGGATTCCTGCTGATCGTGCTCACCGAGCCCGGACGCCTGTTCGCGCGGATCGGCGCCAAGAAGGCTGAGCCACTTCCCCCGGTGCCGGAGGAAGTGGCCTAAGGCTTACTCGGCCGCGAGCTCGTCGCTGTCGTTCTCGGCGCCCTCGCCGACCATCAGCGCTTCGCCAACTTCCTCGGTCTTGCCGCGGATCGCGTTTTCGATCCGCTTCGCGACGCCGGGATTTTCCTTGAGATAGGCCTTCGCGTTCTCGCGGCCCTGGCCAATCCGGACGCTGTCGTAGCTGAACCAGGCGCCCGACTTCTCGATCAGTCCGGCCTTGACTCCGAGGTCGAGGATCTCGCCCATCTTCGACACGCCCTCGCCGTACATGATGTCGAACTCGACCTGCTTGAACGGCGGCGCGACCTTGTTCTTGACCACCTTCACGCGCGTGACGTTGCCGACGATCTCGTCGCGGTCCTTGATCTGACCGGTGCGGCGGATGTCGAGGCGGACCGACGCGTAGAACTTCAGCGCATTGCCGCCGGTCGTGGTCTCGGGATTGCCGTACATCACGCCGATCTTCATCCGCACCTGGTTGATGAAGATGACGGTGCAGCGCGAGCGGCTGATCGACCCGGTGAGCTTCCTGAGCGCCTGGCTCATCAGCCGCGCCTGGAGGCCGGGGAGCTGGTCGCCCATCTCGCCCTCGATCTCGGCGCGGGGCACCAAAGCGGCGACCGAATCCACCACCAGCACGTCGATCGCGTTCGAGCGCACCAACGTGTCGACGATCTCGAGCGCCTGCTCGCCGGTGTCGGGCTGCGACACGATCAGCTCGTCGATGTCGACGCCGAGCTTCTTGGCATAGACCGGGTCGTGCGCATGCTCGGCATCGACGAACGCCGCCGTCCCACCGCCCCGCTGCGCTTCCGCGATCGCGAGCAGCGCCAGCGTCGTCGTGCCCGAGCTTTCCGGCCCGTAAATCTCGATCACCCGGCCGCGTGGCAGGCCGCCAACTCCAAGCGCGATGTCGAGCCCGAGCGAACCGGTCGAGACCGTCTCGATCTCGATCTTCTCGCGGCTCCCGAGCTTCATCGCCGAGCCCTTGCCGAACGCGCGGTCGATCTGGGCGAGCGCCGCTTCGAGGGCCTTCTGCCGGTCCATGCCCGAATTCTGCACTGACGCTTCCACTCCGCTACCGATGACTTTCAACTGCGCTGCCATGTCGACACTCCCCGTTCAAGCACAATCAGTGCTGTCTCTACCGCGGCCGAGCTCCGCCTGTGGAAGAGTGTTCGTATCCGATTTGTTCCGTGAGAACAAGAGGAGAACGCATGACGCGGAAGGGGCGCCCGGGCGCCGGGGCCGGCCCCGGCGCGCC
>JABFXK010000180.1 GCA_013361785.1 Sphingomonas sp. | reverse complement strand
GACCAGGCAATCAACGCTTTCCAGAAGGCAGTCGCCGTCGATCCCCGCAATGCCGAAGCTTATACGCTGCTTGGCGAAGCGAAGTTCGCGCAGGGGCAGAAGGCCGAGGCGGCGAGCGATTTCCAGCGTGCGGTCCAGCTCGGAATGACGAGCGGGCAGAAGCCTGACGAAGCGCTGATGAAACGCGCCGTCAGCGTCGCTTACGAGGCGCAGTCACCGTTGGCGGTGGAGCTCGGGCGCGAATGGGCAACGGCTTATCCGAGCGCCGACAGCTGGCGCAATTCGATCGCCATCTATCGCAATCTCAACCATCCGGATGAGGAAGGCACGCTCGACCTGCTTCGGCTAATGCAGGTCACCGGCGCAATGACGAGCCCGCACGACTATGCGCTGTTCGCCGAAGCCGCGGCTGATCAGTCGAACTTCAACGAAGCGCAGGCGGTGATCGATGCCGGCCTCGCCGCGCATCAGGTCGATGCGTCGAGCGCGGAATTCCGCGACCTCATCTCGGGCCTGAAGGGCAAGCCGAAGGCGACTGCGGCGGATCTCCAGGCTGCGGCCAAAGCCGCGACGTCGACGGTCAATCTGCTGCATATCGGCGACCGCTACTATGGAATGGGCCAGTTCGCGCAGGCGGCGGACATCTACCGGCAGGTGCTGGCGAAGCCGGACGCTGACAAGGATGTCGCCAATATCCACCTCGGAATGGCGCTCGCCCGCTCGGGCGACAAGGCCGGTGCGACCGCGGCGTTCAAGGCGGTGACCGGGCCGCGTGCGGAAATCGCCAAATTCTGGCTGGCTTACCTGCAGCAGCACGCCTGACAGGCGCACTGCTTGATCAAGAGAGGCGTCGGCCCTGCCGGCGCCTCTTTTTTTGTCTCCGGAACGGATTCGATGAACTGTCTCGTTTCGGGATAGTTAAACGCTTCCGTCTTAGCGCTGGTTGAACAGTCGCTTACACACCGACGCGGGTGACCTTTTAACGACATGGGACTGTGGTGCGTTTCGACGATCGCCTGCTGACCGTTCTGAACCAGCCGGCCGGCGACCGCCGCGACATTGCGGTGCGCTGGCGCCAGCTGGTCGATCTGGTCGCGCGCGCGGGGTCGAACGCCGCGAGCCCGTCGATTGCCGCGGCACTGGAAGCCATTCGCGCGCACGCCGCCGACGTGGATGAGACTCTGCGCGCGGCGACGGCCCGCGCTGTCGCCGCTTTGCCGTTGCCGCTCGGACTCCTTGAATTCTTCGCCTCCGACCGGCTTTCGGTGTCGGCACCAGTGCTTGCGGCCGCAACGCTCGATCCTGGCCAATGGCAGGCGGTGATGCGCGCCGCCGACGAGGAGACTCGGCGCTTCATCGAGGCGCTCCATCCGGAGATCGGTTCGGCGCCCGAGGAAATCACCGATTCGCTCGTGGAGAGCGCAAGCGAGGAGCCCGCGACCGACGTCCCGACGCCGTCGTTGCACGACGTGGTCGAGCGGATAGAGCGGCGGCGCCGAAGCCGCTCGATGATCAAGCGCAATTCAGGGACAGCGTCGGCAGATTCGGCGCGGCTATTCCGCTGGGAATGCGGCCCCGGGGGAGAGATCGCCTGGGTCGACGGAGCGCCGCGGGGAGCGGTGATCGGCCGCTCGATCGCCCGTGCCCAGGACGGCGAGCAGCTTGATCCGGAGGTCACGCGAGCCTTCATGCTTCGGGCACCGTTTCGCGACGCAAAACTTTGCCTCGCCGGCGACGGGCCCTTGTCGGGCGATTGGAAGATCAGCGGCGTTCCCGCGTTCGAGCCGGCCGACGGGCGTTTCGCGGGCTACCGAGGGATCGCCTTGCGCGAGCAGGAGGAGACGGTCCTGCCCGGCCCCGCCGCGAGCCTTCTTTCCGATCCGGATTCGGTCCGCGAGCTTGTGCACGAGATCAAGACTCCGCTGAATGCCATCATGGGCTTCGCCGAAATCATCGAAGGCCAATATCTCGGCCCGGCAGACCGGCGCTATCGCGAGCGCGCGCAGGAGATCGTTCGTCAGGCGCGGCTGCTTCTGACCGCGATCGACGACCTCGATTTCGCCGCGATGATCCACACGTCGAGCGCCGGCGAGGAGCGCCGGGCGAATCTCGGCGCCCTGGTCGAGCGGATGATTCCCGGACTTCGGGAGATCGCTCGCGCCCGCGGCGTCGAGATCGACGGGTCTCGAACCACCCGCGACACAAGCGCCGCCACCGAACCGGAACTCGCCGATCGACTCATTTTCCGGATGTGCAGCGCGGTGATCGAGCACGCGCAACCGAGCGAACATCTGCGCCTCACCGTCGAACGGGCGGGCGACCGCTCGCGGGTCACAATGACCACCCCTGCTGCGATCAGCGGTGTCAGCGATGAGCAGCTGTTCAGGGGAGATATCGCCCACGAGCACGGCTTTCCGCTGAGGCTGGTGCGCGGCCTCGCACGTCTCGCCGGTGCCGACCTGGCCGTCAGCCCAGGCTCGATTTCGCTGCTGTTCCCCCGCGCGTGACTTGGCGCGACCTTAAGGGCCGTCTATTTCCTGAAGCCGCCGGGGAGGGCCTGTAGCTCAACGGTAGAGCCGGCCGCTCATAACGGCTAGGTTGCAGGTTCGAATCCTGCCGGGCCCACCGGCTTTCGGTCAAAGTCGTACTTTGATCGGACGAAGGAAAAGAGAAAAGCTCTCTTGTTTCTTTCGGGGTCCCCACGAAGTACCACTTCGTGGGCTGGTCATCGGGGAGTAGCGCAGTCTGGTAGCGCATCTGCTTTGGGAGCAGAGGGTCGCAGGTTCGAATCCTGTCTCCCCGACCATCGACGCAGCTTGGCAGTCCGGGGGACTGCCAAGAACGTCGATTGCCCTCACTTCGTCTTCTTGTCGGATTTGTTCTCGGTCTTCTCGTCCTTGTTCACGTTGATATGGACGTCCGTGTTGCCGACCTTGTTCTGGATCTTCTCGCCGGTGTTCTTGACGTCGTTGCCGATGTCCGCGGCGATGTTCTGGGCGGTGTTGCTGACGTCGGCCGCCGTGTTCTGCGCGGTATTCTGGTCATATTGTACGGTAACGGCATTACCGTTCTTGCTGACGTTGCAGGCGCCGAGCGCGAGCAGGGCCGGAATCTCGATCAGGATGCGCATGCGTTCCTCCTTTTTTCAGGCGGACAACGCTGTTCGGCCGTTCCGGCTCCGAAGTAAATCGCCGCTCATAGGAGCCGCATCTGGTCGCCTTCGGGCGGCGTGAAAAGATCGGTTCGAAGCGGGAACTTGGCCTGCCTCAACCCATATTTCTTCGATGCAATATCGAAACGGGTCCTCAAAAGCTCGGCCCACGGTCCTTGCCCCCGCATCCGGCTGAAGAAGTCGGGATCGTTGTCGCGGCCGCCTCGAAGCGAGCGGATCGTTGCCATGACCTTGGCGGCGCGGTCCGGATAATGAGCGTCGAGCCAGGCGCGGAACAGAGGCGCGACCTCGTGCGGAAGTCGGACGGGCAGGTAGAAGCCGCCGGGCGCTCCGGCCGCGACCGCGGCCTCGATGATATGCTCGAGCTCATGGTCGGTGATCTGCGGGACGACTGGCGCGATTGCGACGTAGCAGGGGACGCCGGCGTCGTTCAGCGCCTTCATCGCCGCGAGGCGCTTGCGCGGCTGAGGAGCACGGGGCTCCAGAGTCCGCGCGACCTTCGCGTCAAGCGAGGTGACGGAGAGCGCGACCGACGCGATCCGGAGGTCCGCTGCGGCCTTGAGCAGATCGAGATCGCGAAGCACGCGGTCCGATTTCGTCGTGATCGTGAACGGGTGCCGGGTTTCGACAAGCAGCTCGATGACCGAGCGGGTAATGCGCCAGCGCTCCTCGATCGGCTGATAAGGATCCGTGTTCGTTCCCATCGCAATCGGCCTGCATTCATAGCCCGGTCGTGACAAAGCGGCGTGAAGCAGCTGCGCAGCCCTCGGCTTCACGAACAGGCGCGATTCGAAGTCCACTCCCGGCGAGAGGTCGTGATAGGCGTGGGTCGGCCGGGCGAAGCAGTAGATGCAGCCGTGCTCGCAGCCGCGAAACGCGTTCACGGAGCGGTCGAAGCCGATGTCGGGCGAGCTGTTGCGGGTGAGGATCGACTTCGGATGCTCGATCGTGACGGTGGTGCGGCGCTTGGGAACGCCGTCGAGCGCCTCGACCTGATCGAGCCATTCGCCCTCGGCGACCCGCTCCTTCAGGTTGAAGCGCGTCGGCGTCGGATTGCGGGTGGCCCCGCGCCCATGGCTCGACTCGACCGGCATGGCGCCAGTCTAGCGAGCAGAGGAGAACATAACAAGAACAACAGCTCGGCGCGCGAGCGTGCCGATTATTGCCCGAAACGCACCAAGTTGGTCGGGAACGACGGCCAGTGGTGCTCGGCCATCGCCTTCAGCGTCGGCGTGTCTTCGTTGTCGAGGCCCTGGTACACCCACATGTTCCGCATCACCGAGGGCACGTAGTAGCGGGTCTCCCAATAAGGGATGGATTCGATCCACAGGACCGGATCGCCCTTGTCGTTGATGCTTGCCCATCTGGCGACCGGCAGCGGTCCCGCATTGTAAGAGGCGATGACTCGGGGAAGCTGGCCGGCGGTCGCCGAGCTGCTCCGCATGCGCTCGATGAAGCTCTGGCCGAACTCGAGATTGTAGCGTGGGTCGGTGAGACTGGAGCGGCTGTAAGGAACCCCGGTCGCGTCCGACATCTGCTGAGCGGTAACGGGGAGCACCTGCATCAGCCCGACAGCGCCGGCAGTGCTGACGGCGGTGCGACGGAAGGCGGACTCCTGGACGATGTGGCCGAAGGCGAGCGCCGGGTCGACGCGCCAGCCGTTGACCGGAGTCCAGTGCGGGTTGGGATAACGGTCCGCCGCGTCCGCCTGCGCTCCATACTGCCCATATTTCGCAAGCCAGAGCTGCGCCGCCGGCAGATCCAGTCGCTTGGCAAGGTCGATCAGCGCGTGGTGCTCTGAAGGAGCGCCGATCTTCGCCTGGTGAACAAGCATTTGCTCGGCGAGCGCGGGTTCGCCGATTCTCGCCAGCTCGACCGCCCGCTGGACGTTCGGGTTCTGGACGATGGCGGCGTCGTAGGCGGCAAGCGGATCCGTCCCGAGCTTCGTCGGCATTCCCAGAGTCTCGCGCGCGATCAGGCCGTAAAAGCTTTCCGGCGCCTCGTAAGCGGTCGCGGCGGACTTGAGCAGGCGCTCGACGGAGGCGGGACGGCCCGCTGCCTGCTCCGAGCGCGCGGCCCAATAATAGCCGCCGTCGCGAAGCTCGCGCTGGTCGGCGAGTTGCGCGACCTGCTGGAAGGCGCTCGACGCGGCATTGAAATCGCCGAGTCGCCACGATGCGAGGGCGGAGACCCAGGCTGCCTGGCTCGCCCATTCACCGGTCGCGCCCTGCCGCCAGGTGTCGGCGACCCTGCGCGCGTCCATGTCGAGTCCGAGCACATAATAGATGAATGCCACTCGAGCGGCGGCCTCGGCGCGCGCCTCGGTGGAAAGACCGGCACCCTGGGAGACCAGGAGTGCTTCGGCGCCGCTCGCATTGTCCGCCTTGACCATCGAATCGAGCGCGGGGCGAAGCTGGTCGGCCGCCGGCTCGCGCACCGGATGCGCCCTGTAGCGAACCGGGGCGGACCCGAGCACGTAAAGCGCCTTCTGAGGGACCACGAGCAGCGGCGTGGTTGCGCCGCGTTTCTGCGCCATCAATGCGAGCTGGTTTGCCTCCGGAAGCTCGGGCGCCTGGGCGATCAGCGCCTCGAGCGATCCGAGATCGACGACGGGCGATCCCTTGGCTGTGTAGAGCTCTGCCTTGGCGACCGGCGTAAGGACACTTGGCGGAAGGGCGGCGATCCCGGCTTGCGCCGATGCCCAGTTGCCGGAGTCGATCGCGTCGAAGACCCCGCGCCAGTCTCTGGGGATTGGCACCGTAGCAACCGGGGGAGCCGGCGCGGGCTGCGGCTGCGCGATCGAAGAACTGGCCTGCTGGACCGCGGGCGCAGTGGGCAAAGGCGCGAGCGGGTCGCGCGACGGCTGCGCCAGCACCGGCGCGGCGCAGATTAGGGTTCCGAACGCAAGCAGCCCCGCCCTCAAGACTCGTCCTCCATCAAAAGCAGGAGATCCTGCCATGCCAATGATTTATCTAACGGCCGGTTAACCAAGTGCCGCGGATGGAAGGTTACGACCGTGCGAACCCCTTCCACCTTGTGAACGTGGCCGCGCGCTTCGATGAGCCTCTTGCCAGTCAGCGCCAGCGATGGGCCGTCGCCGAACAGCAGCAGTCGCTTCGGCGCGACCAGCCGGACATGCGTTCGGGCGATCTCCGCCAACGAATCGCGCTCGGCCGCGGTCATGCGGGCGCCTGGCGTATGAAAGAAGGACAGCGCGGCGCTGTATGCCGCGTCGACGGGAACATGGATCGCCGCGAGCATGCGCTTGGCGAGCTCCCACGCCTCGCCGCCGAGCGGGCCGGTGGAATCCTCCGGCGCTTCGGCGACCAGCATGATCGGAGCTTGTTCGGATCCCTGCGGAAGGACGCGGCGAGCGGCCCGGCTCGCCATCGGAAGATGATCGCTGGTCGCGAGCCAGTCGCGGAATTCGGCGAGTGTGCCATGGGCCAGGGCTTCAGGCGCGACCGGAGGCGCAGGTGCTTGTTCGTGGACGCTCTGCGGGACTGGCTTCAGCCAGTTGCGCGCATCCTCCTGGATCGCGGCATCTACGCCTGACTCGAGCCACCACGCGAGTGCGCTCCGAGCCTCGGACGTGCCGATGCTTTCCACTTCCCCTCCCATGGTGCTTTCCTCACCCGCCATTGACGTGACCGTCAAGGAATTGGCAGGGCAGATGAGTCGAATTGTGTGGAGGACGCGACGAGAGGATGAGCGAACGCGAATCCATGCAATATGACGTGGTGATCGTCGGCGCCGGTCCGGCCGGGCTGAGCGCCGCGATCCGACTGAAGCAGCTGGCCAATTCCGCCGGAAGCGAGCTTTCGGTCTGCATTCTCGAAAAAGGCAGCGAGGTCGGCGCGCATATCCTTTCGGGCGCTGTGATCGATCCGATCGCACTGAACGAACTGATCCCGGACTGGAGGGACAAGGGCTCGCCCCTGACGGTGCCGGTGACCGAGAACCATCACTGGGTGCTGACGAAGACCGGCAAATTCGGCTTCCCGCACTTCATCATGCCGCCGTTCATGAGCAACCGCGGCAAATACACGTTGAGCCTCGGCAATCTCTGCCGCTGGCTGGCGGGACAGGCCGAGGAGCTGGGGGTCGAAATCTTCCCCGGTTTTCCGGCGGCGGAAATCCTGTTCAACGACGACGGATCTGTCAAAGGCGTGGCGACAGGCGACGTGGGCATCGCGCGCGACGGCTCGCATCGGCCCGACTATCAGCCGGGGATGGAGCTGCACGCGCGCTACACCTTCTTCGCCGAGGGCGCGCGTGGGCATTTGACCAAGCGGCTGACCGATATATTCAACCTGCGCAGCGAAAGCGGTCCCCAGGTTTTCGGCTTAGGGATCAAAGAGTTGTGGGACATTCCCGCGGAGAAACATAAACCCGGCCGAGTGATCCACACGCAAGGATGGCCGCTCGATGACGCGTGGGGCGGCGGCTTCCTCTACCACCAGGAGAACAACCAGGTCGCGCTCGGCTTCATCGTCTCGCTCGACTATTCCAATCCCTATTTGTCGCCGTTTGAAGAATTGCAGCGCTGGAAGACGCATCCGGCAATCCGCGCCGAGATCGAGGGTGGTCGGCGGGTCTCGTACGGAGCGCGAGCGATCAATGAGGGCGGCTACCAGGCGATCCCGAAGCTGGTCTTCCCCGGCGGCGCGCTGATCGGCTGCTCGGCCGGATTCGTGAACGTACCGCGGATCAAAGGCACCCACACCGCGATGAAGTCGGCGATGCTCGCTGCCGAGGCGGCGTTCGACGCGATCTCTGCGGATCGGTCGAGCGATGAGCTCGAGGCTTATCCCGAAGCTCTCCGCAAGAGCTGGGTGACCAAAGAACTGAAGATGGTCCGCAATACGCTTCCCGCCGTCGCGCACTGGGGCGGGACGTTCGGGACGCTCTATTCCGGCATCGACATGTGGCTGAACTATCTTCGGATCGGCGTTCCCTGGACGTTCAAGCACAAAGCGGATCACGCGACACTTCGTCGCGGGGAGCAGGCAGCTCCGATCGACTATCCGAAGCCCGATGGCGTGCTGACATTCGACAGATTGTCTTCGGTCTTCGTATCGAACACCAATCACGAAGAAGACCAGCCGGTTCATCTCACGCTCAAGGACGCAGACATACCCACGGCGATTAACCTGCCGGTCTATGCGGGCCCCGAGCAGCGCTACTGCCCGGCAGGCGTCTATGAATTTGTCGACGGCGAGAACGGTGAACCGAGGCTCCAGATCAACGCCCAGAACTGCGTCCACTGCAAGACGTGCGACATCAAGGACCCGACGCAGAACATCAACTGGGTCACTCCTGAAGGCGGCGGAGGCCCCAATTACCCGAACATGTAAACTGCTCTGCGGCGCTGCCCTCGCGGCGCTCATGTCCGCTCCGGTTCCGGCCGTCGGCGCACGGCTGTCGACCGGCGATCCGGCATTGACCTATGTCGAGGCCCGCGCGGCGGCAATGAATGGCCAGCACGTGCGCGCGGCCGAGCTGCTCGCGAGCCTCGCCGATGCCGAACCGGGCGAGGTGCAGTTCGCGCAGCAGGCGCTCGCCGAAGCGATCGGCGCGGGGCAGATGGACCTCGCGCTCGGCCTCGCGGCCAAGATCCCTCCGGCCAAGTTGTCGACCGACGCTCGGCTGCTGCTCGCGACGGACGCGGTCAAGCAGCACAATCTCGGGCGCGCGCTTCCGTGGCTCACGACGGGCGCCGCGACAGGCGATCTCGCCTTCCTGTCGCCGCTTCTGACTGCGTGGAACGCGGCCGAGCGTGGCGACCAGGCGCGGGCGCTTGCGAGCCTTGATCAGATTCCCGCAAACAGTCTGCTCGCGCCGCTTCACGATGAAGAGCAGGCCTTCATCCTTCTGAAATTCCGCCGCACCGCCGATGCCGAACCATTCGCCCGGCGCGCAATCGCCGCGGCCGGCCCACGCGAGGCGCGGGTCAGGGTCGCGCTTGCCGACGCGTTTGTCGCCGCCGGCGACCGGACGCGCGCGCTGGCGATGATCGACGGCATGGGCAGCGATACAGCGGCCGCTCGCCAGCTGATTCTCTCCGGCAGGAGGAACGGCGAGGCCATCGATACCGGCGCGAAGGCGATGAGCTCGATTCTCACCGCCTTTGGCGCCGAGATCGCTCGGCTGCAGCGTACTGCGCCTCCGCTCGGCCTCGTCCAGGTCGCCCGTTATGCGGATCCGGGAAATGTTGGCGCCACGACCTTGCTCGCCTTGCTGCTGCAATCGAGCGGGCGCGGAGACGAAGCGCTCGCGCTACTCGCCTCTGTTCCTCGGAACGATCCGCTGATTTCGCAGGTGCGCGACGCGCAGGTTCGAATCTTCACCGAGCAGAAGCGGCTCGACCAGGCCTATGCGGTTGCTGCCGCCGCGGCCAGCGATCGCTCGGCGGGCTCCGCCGATTTCTCGCGTCTCGGCGATGTGCTCGAGGCGATGGACCGCCACGCGGAGGCTGCCGATGCGTTCGGCCGCGCCTTCGCGCTGGCCGGTGCACAAGGAGACAAGAGCGAGCTTTGGTCGCTTCTGCTGCTCCAGGCGAGCTCACTCGAGGAAGCGAACCGCTGGCCCGAAGCCCAGGCCGCGCTGCAGAAGGCGCTCACTCTATCTCCCGACCAGCCCCTGCTGCTGAATTTTCTCGGCTATGCGATGCTTGAGCGCGGCCAGAACATCGACGCGGCCGAAGCGATGATCCGCAAGGCGAGCCAGCTCGCGCCTGATGACGCATCGATCACCGACTCGCTCGGCTGGGCCGAGTTCAAACGCGGCAAGGTCGACGAGGCGATCGATACGCTGGAGCGCGCTGCCGAGAAGGATCCGACCCAGGCAGAAATCCAGGAGCATCTCGGCGACGCGTTGTACACGTCGGGCCGGCGCTTCGAGGCGCGCTTCGCCTGGCACGCGGCGCTGGTCACTGCCGAGGACAAGACTGCCGAGCGGGTGAAGGCGAAGATCGCATCCGGCCTCAATCCGGCTGACGCCGCGCCTTGACGCTCACTCGAGAGATTGCGCCCGCGAAGCTCAATCTCGCGCTCCACGTCAGAAGCCGACTGCCGGACGGGCGCCATTCGATCGAGACGATTTTCGCTTTCTGCATCGATGGCGACATGCTGAGTGGAGAGAAAGCCGACGAGCTCTCGCTCGAGGTGACGGGCCCGTTTGCCGAAGAGCTTGGCGGGATGGATGACAATCTCGTAGTCAAGGCGGCGCGAGCGCTCGCCGAGGGTGCGGGAGTGAGCGACGGGGCGGCGCTGACCCTCGACAAACGATTGCCTGTGGCATCCGGCATCGGCGGCGGATCGGCCGACGCTGCCGCGGCACTTCGGCTGCTGACGTCATTGTGGCGGATCGACCCGAAGCATGCCGAGCAAGTCGCGCCGACTCTCGGGAGCGATGTGCCCGCATGTCTGCTGAGTCTTCCGGCACGCGGCGAGGGAGCAGGCGACCGGTTGACGCCCATCGAACTTCCCGAACTTTCCGGAGCCCCCGTTCTCCTCGTGAATCCCCGTGTCGGCCTGTCCACGGCCGAAGTGTTCGCGCGCTGGGACGGGGAGGACCGTGGACCGATCGGGAACTGGCGCGACAGCGGCAACGATCTCGAGCGCGCGGCGATTTCGCTGGTGCCGCAGATCGAGACGGTCCTGGCGTGGCTGTCGGCGCAGCGCGGCGCCAAGGCGGTACGCATGTCCGGATCCGGCGCGACCTGCTTTGCGCTGTTCGACTCCGAGGCTCACCGCGATCGCGCCGCCGAGCTGGTCCCGCGCGAGTGGTGGCGCCTGGCGACCTTCCTGCGTTAGAGGGTGCCGCCATGAATGGGCGGCCGATCCTCACCACGGAGCAAATGCGCGCCGCCGAGCAGCGGGCGATCGACGGCGGCACGACCGTCGAGCAGCTGATGGAGCGGGCAGGGGCGGCGCTCGCCGAAGCGACGTATCGATTTGCCGGACCGACTTCCGCGCTCGTGCTGTGCGGGCCCGGCAACAACGGCGGCGACGGCTATGTCGCGGCGCGGCACCTCGCCGAGCGCGGCGTGAAGGTGCGCGTGGCCGCGCTCGATGAGCCGAAGAGCGACGCGAGCAAATGGGCAAGATCGTTGTGGAATGGCGAGGTCGAGGCGTTGACCGTCGACACCCTGTCGGCGCCAATGATCATCGATGCGCTGTTCGGAACAGGTCTGAAACGCGGTCTTGAAGATACTGCAGCTGAACAGCTTTCGCGTTTGTGTAATGCTGCGGTCGTCAGCGTCTGCTGCGATCTTCCCAGCGGGGTCGAAAGCGACAGTGGCGCCGAGCTGGGCGAGGTGCCAGCCTTCGACATGACGGTGACCTTCGGTGCGCTGAAGCCGGCGCACCGGCTCTATCCGGCGATGCACAAGTGCGGGCGAGTAGTCCTCGCCGACATCGGAATTGAAGCGGCGACCAGCTGGCACGAAATCGCGCTCCCTGAGCTCGCGGGGCTCGACCCCGGCGGCCACAAATATGACCGCGGCCTGGTCCATGCGCTCGCTGGGAAAATGCCCGGCGCGATTGCGCTTGCGGCGACGGCGGCAGCCAAGGCCGGAGCAGGCTACGTCCGCGTCAGCACATCGCGAAGCATCGAAGGGCTGCCCTCGGCAGTAGTCCAGACGGACACCGCTGAGATCAATGACGAGCGGATCGGCTGTCTCCTCGTAGGCCCCGGCATGGGCGACATCCCGCAGGTGCTGACGCTGGCGCTGACCTCCCGCGCGCCCAAGGTCCTCGACGCTGACGCGATCTCGAATCTCGGCGAGCCAGAGCGGCTGAAGGGTCAGGACTCAATCATCACGCCGCACGAAGGCGAGTTCCGGAGGCTGTTCGGTGAGATCGAGGGGACCAAGCCGCAGCGGGCGTTGGAGGCCGCGAAGAGATCCGGTGCGGTGGTCGTCTACAAAGGCGCGGACACGGTCGTCGCGTCTCCTGATGGGCGAGTGGGTTTCCGAGCGCCGGCGCCGGCATGGCTGGCGAGCGCCGGGACCGGCGACGTGCTTGCCGGGACCATCGCCGCGATGCGCGCCCGCGGCCTGCCGGCGTTCGAAGCGGCGTGCGCCGGCGTCTGGCTCCAGTGCCGCGCGGCGGAAATGGCGGGACCCGAGATGATCGCCGACGATCTCGCGGACGCGATTGGCCCGGCGCTGTCGTCCATTCGCTAGCCGCTTGCCCTGACGCCGATGCGCCGCCATGCTGGCGTGGTAAGACAGGAAGAGGGCTTCAAATGAATCGCAGCGTCTTGGCGCCGCTTCTGGCGGGCGCGGTGCTGGTGCCGTCCTCGGCGCTCGCCGACGAAGGCATGTGGACCTTCGACAATTTCCCGATCGCCAAGGTCAATGCGGAATATGGCACCCATATCGACCAGGCGTGGCTCGACCATGTGCGCGGCGCGTCGGCGCGCCTCTCGACGGGCTGCTCCTCCTCGGTCGTCACCGCGACGGGGCTGCTGCTGACCAACAATCACTGTGTCGCGGGATGCACCCAGGACCTGTCGACCAAGGCACACGATTATTACACCCACGGCTATATCGCCCATGCGCGGCAGGAGGAGCGTAAGTGCGCCGGGATGCAGGCCGAGATCCTGGCCGCGATCACCGATGTCACGCCGCAGATGCAGTCGGCGGGGAGGGGCCTCACGGGCGGAGCGCTGGTGAAGGCGCGTACGGCCGCCTCGGCGAATATCGAGAAGCAGGGTTGCGGAGACGATCCACGCTTCCGCTGCCAGGTCGTCGATCTCTATCACGGCGGGCAGTTCAAGCTGTACAAGTATCGGAAATATTCCGACGTCCGACTCGTCTTCTCGCCGGGCGTCCAGACGGCCTTCTTCGGCGGCGATCCCGACAATTTCAATTTCCCGCGCTACGACCTCGATAGCGCGTTCGTGCGGCTCTACGAAAATGGAGCGCCGGTCGCGACTCCCGACCACCTCAAGTGGAATGCCAGCGCTCCTGTCGCCGGAGAGCCGGTGTTCGTCTCCGGCAATCCCGGCGGCACCGACCGCCAGCTGACGGTGCCGCAGCTCGAGACCCAGCGCGACCTGCAGATCCCGATGACTTTGGTCCAGTTCTCCGAGCTTCGTGGCCGCCTTATCCGGTTCAGCGAGGAATCGCCGGAGAACAAACGGATCGCGCAGGACATGCTGTTCGGCCTGGAGAATTCGTACAAGGTCTATTTCGGCCGGTTGTTCGCGCTCAACAGCGGCGACCTCATGGCGCAGAAGCAGGCGCAGGAGGCGGCGCTGCGGGCGAAGGTGTCGCAGCTCAACCTGGGTCCCGACTTCGGCGATCCATGGACGACGATCGCGAGGGCGCAGACCGACCTCGCCGCGCTTTATCTGCCGTATCGGATGGTTGAGGGCGGCCCGTCGGGTTCGGACCTGTTCCGCTATGCGCGGAGCCTGGTGCGCGCGGCGGCGGAGCGGCAGAAGCCTTCGGCCGAGCGCCTGCCCGGCTATTCGGACACACAGCTTCCGCTCCTTGAGAAGCAGGTGCTCGACGTCGTGCCAGTCTATCCGAAGCTCGAGCAGCAGCTGCTCGAATTCTGGCTGTCCAAGTCGCGGGAATATCTGACCGCCGACAATCCCTACACGCACCTGCTGCTCGGCCGCGACAGCCCCGAGGACCTGTCCGCCAAGCTCGCGCAGTCGAAGCTTGGCGACGCGGCGGTCCGCAAGCAATTGTGGGACGGCGGCTGGGCGGCGATCCAGGCCTCGAAGGACCCGATGATCCAATATGTGCTCCGGATCGATCCCGAGGCGCGCAAGCTCAGAACCGAATACGACAACCGGGTGACCGGTCCGGTCAGCGCGGCGTCCGAGAAGATCGCCAAGGCCAGGTTCGCGGCTTACGGGGACACGATCTACCCCGACGCCACCTTCACGCTGCGGCTTTCCTATGGGAAGATCGAGGGCTGGACGCACAACGGCACGGTCGTTCCACCCTTCACTTACTTCAAAGGCTTGTACGAGCGGGCAACCGGCAAGCCGCCGTTCCAGCTCGATCCGCGCTGGGTGGCTGCCAAGGGCAGCCTCAACCCCGATACGGTGTTCGACATTTCGAGCAGCAACGACATCATCGGCGGCAATTCCGGCTCGCCGCTGATCAATGCGAGAGGCGAGGTGATCGGCGCCATCTTCGACGGCAACATCTACAGCCTCGGCGGCGACTATGGCTACGATCCCGTGTTGAACCGCGCCGTATCCGTGTCGACGGCTGCCGTCAGCGAGGCGCTTCGCAAAGTCTATCACGCGGACGCGCTCGCGGATGAGCTCGCCGGGAGCTGACGCGCCAGCGCATGAGCTGATCGTCCGGATTGCCGCGCGCGGCGACGGCGTGACGCCAAGCGGACGGCATGTGCCGTTCGGAGTCCCCGGCGACGCACTGCTCGACGACGGTGCGCTCGCGCCGGGGCCGCACCACCAGGAGCCGCCTTGCCGGCATTTCCCCGAGTGCGGCGGGTGCCAGCTGCAGCACGCGGACGACGACGCGTACCGGGCTTATCTCGTGTCGCGCGTGGAGACTGCGCTCGCGCAGCATGGGCTCGCGACGCAGGTGCGTGAGCCGCACCTTTCGCCGCCCTGCTCCCGCCGAAGGGCGACCTTGCGCGCATTGAAGGTGAGCAAGTCGGCCGTGCTCGGGTTCAACGCCGAGAAGTCGCATCGGATCGTTGACATGCACGAGTGCCATATCCTCCGGCCCGAGCTGTTCGCGCTCGTGGCACCGCTGCGAGTGCTGCTCGGCGGATTGCTGCAGCCCAAACGACCGGCGGAAGTGCAGCTTGCCCTGATCGACGGCGGTGCGGATGTGCTGCTCAAAGGCGTGGAGGCGGACGGCCTCGCCGCGATCGAAACTCTGACGTCATTCGCGTCCGGGCACCGGCTCGCGCGCCTCAGCCTCGATCGGGGCCTTGGTCCCGAGACGATCTATGAGCCGGAGCCGGCGACGGTGACGCTCTCCGGAACCGCCGTGGCATTCCCGCCAGGGGGATTTCTCCAGGCCACCGCCGACGGGGAGGCCGCTCTGGTCGGCTGCGTCCGCGAGGCAATCGATGATGCGCGCACCATCGCCGACCTGTTCGCAGGTCTTGGCACCTTCGCGCTATCGACGAACGCCATCTTCGCAGCGGAGGCATCGCGCGATTCCGCAGCCGCGCTGAAGCGGGCGGCCCCTTCGATGAGCGTCGAGCATCGGGACCTCTATCGCCGGCCGCTCGATGCAGGCGAGCTCAAGCGCTTCGATGCCGCGATCCTCGACCCGCCACGCGCCGGTGCGGAGGAGCAGGTGAGGGCGCTGGCCACCTCGGACGTCCAGCGGATCGCCTACGCCAGCTGCAATCCCGCAACGTTCGCGCGTGACGCCAAGACGCTGAGCGACGGCGGATACACGCTCGACTGGGTGCGGCCGGTCGGCCAGTTCCGCTGGTCGACCCACGTCGAGCTCGCCGCCTGCTTCAGCCGTGGTGGAACAGGAAAATGATCGCGTGGATGGTGAGCGCGATCAGGCACAGCGAGCTCAGCAGGAACAGGAGGAACCGCACGGGGACGATGTTGATCGTCGCCTGGAAGAGGCTGTGAAGGATTCGAAAGCCGACATAGCCCCACGCTAGATAGACGTTGATCCGCGCGTCGAAGCCCATGAGGATGAGCGCGAAGACGATCGCATAGAAGATCGTCGGTTGCTCCATCAGGTGCTGGTAATTGTGGGCCGGCCAGTTTCGCCTGCCAGGATCCTCCCGCTCGAGGTCAGCGCCGCGCGTCCCGTCCGGAATCCTCCGCCCGCGCAGCTGCGGCGCGCGGGCGATCGCCAGCCAGAACATCATGATGATCGACCAGGCGACGAGCGCCACGACCGGCGCAAGGAGCGGACTGATGTGCAGTGCGGCTCTCCTGTTGTCGTGGGTGAGGCTGCGACGAAAATTGGCGCGGCTCAACAGCTTTCGTTACAGCTGCGTCGCAAAGGCGGAGGGCGAGCTGAATGGAACCGAGTGCGGCGACAGCGGCCCGGCCCGCGCTCACCCGTGCCCAAATCGCCTCCGTCGCAGCCGGCAATGCGCTCGAGTTCTACGATTTCGTCACGTACAGCTTCTTTGCTGTCCAGATCGGCCGAAGCCTGTTTCCCGGCGATGCTTCGCAGTCGCTCATTCTTTCCCTCGCAACCTTTGGTGTCGGCTTCGTCAGTCGACCTCTTGGCGGACTGATTATCGGCCGCATGGCCGACAGGCGCGGGCGCAAGCCGGCGATGATCCTCTCCTTCTCGCTGATGGGAATCGGCATCGCCGGTCTTGCGCTGACGCCATCCTATGCGGCGATCGGCGCGGCAGCGTCGGTCACCGCCGTGCTGTTCCGGCTGATCCAGGGCTTCGCGCTTGGGGGCGAGGTCGGTCCCAATGCGGCATTCCTGATGGAGGCGGCACCTCCGAAGCGGCGCGGATTCTACCTCTCGATTCACCTCGCGACGGCGGACACTGCGACCTTGGTTGCCGGCATCGTCGGCTTTTCACTTTCGTCGCTTCTCAGCGAGGCGCAGCTGATTGCCTGGGGGTGGCGCGTTGCATTCCTGATCGGCGCTTCGATCGTGCCGTTTGGACTGGCCCTTCGCCGCACGCTCGAGGAGACGCTGCCGGCGGAGGCGAAGGAGCCGCCCGGACCGGGCAGCCGGCACGCGCTGCTGATTACCGCAGGCGCGGGAATGTTGATTCTCGGTGCCGGTACGATCAGCAATTACACGCTCGATTACCTCACCACCTATGCGCAGGACACGCTGAAGATGGCGGTGAGACCGGCGTTCGGCGCGACAATCATGCTCGGACTGGTGAGCGCGTTAAGTGACCTCGGCACAGGCTGGCTCGTCGACCGCTATGGACCCAAGCGCGTGCTGGTCGGCCCGTGGATCGCGTTGATCCTGCTCGCCGTGCCGACCTTCTATGTCCTTGCGGCGCTGCGGAGCCCGACGGCGCTGTTCGGCGCGACGGCGCTCCTCACCTTGCTCCACATCTTCGGCTCGTCGGCGGCGATTCTGCTCTTCATTCTCGCGCTGCCCGCACGCGTCCGCGCGGGCTCACTGAGCCTCGTCTACGCTCTCGCCATCGCGATCTTCGGGGGAAGCACGCAGTTGATGGAGAAGCTGCTGATCCACTGGACCGGCAGCCCAGTCGCGCCTGGCTGGTATATGGTCGCCGCGGTTGCAGCAGGACTCACCGGAGCCCTGCTGATCCGCGATCCCAAACGCTCGACCTAGTCGAACAGCTTCGAGAAGCGCCGCTTCTCGCGGTTGCGCCAGGCGCCCCGGTGCCAGGCGTCGCTCGCTAGGAGCGGCAGCACGCTGGTCGCCTCGGCGAACACCATCTGCTCCATCGCGGTCGAGACCTTGCCCCAGCTCGCCGCTTCCTGCAGCGTCGAGGAGGAGCAGGCGCCGTCGCGCACGTCGGCGACCGTGATCTGGACCGCGTACTTGTGCACCTCGACATCGTCGTGACCGAGGATTTCGGCGCAAACCACAGTGTCTTGCGTGAAGTTCTTCGGAACTCCGCCGCCAATCATCAGGAGGCCGGTGGTCCCTGCCTTGATCTTAATGTCAGTGAGCTCGCGGAAGTCGGCGATGCTGTCGAGCGTCATGTAGTGGCCGCCGCGCTTCATCGCATCGACCTGGTGCTTGACCAGGCCGAAGCCCGCCGAGCTGTCGGTGAAGGCCGGGCAGAAGATCGGCACGTCATTCTCATAGGCGAGCTGGACGAGGCTGCCCTGCTTCTTCGCATTGCCCTCGTTTAGCCACTTGCCCATCTCGCGAATGAACGCACGGCTCGAGTAGGGGCGCGGCTCCAGGCTGTCGGCGATGATGCCGATCGTATGATCGCAATCCTGCAGCTTCTCTTCGTCGATATAGGTGTCGTAGATGCGGTCGATGTAGAGCGAACGCAAAGTATCATCGTCAGGGATTTCATTGGCTTGGTAGTGCTTGTGGCCAAGCGCTTCGAAGAAATCCATGTCGACGATGGTGGCTCCCGTGGCGACGATCGCGTCGACCATGTTCGACCGGACCAGCTCGGCATAAAGGTCCATGCAGCCGCCGGCCGAGGTCGAGCCCGCGACCACGAGGATGATCGAGCAATCCTTGTCCTCGAGCATCGTGTTGTAGATCTTCGCCGCCCGCGCGAGGTCGCGGCTGGTGAAGCTCATGTGGCCCATCGCGTCGACGATCGGGCGAGCGTCGAACTTCGTGATATCGATATGCTCGACGGGGCTCGAGAGCAGCTCGGCCTTGCGAGTGTCGTTGATGCGGTCGGTGTTCTGCACCTTGTTCAGCGTGTCAGCGTCCATTTCATGCTCCAATAGCTCCCCCTCCTGCTTGCGGAGGGGTAGGGAGGGTTTGTCCTTGGCCCTTTCGAGGACCGGCTCTTGGCCGTCGTTCGTACCAGTCGGGGGGACAGGCCCACCCCCTTATCCCTCCCGCGAGCGGGAGCGGAGATTCAATCAGAGCTTCACGACGTTCGAGCGCTTGGGTGCGCTCGCGCCGTAGAGGCTCGCCATGGGTTCGTCGTCGACGATTGCCGAGTGGGTCACGCCGAAGCCGTTGAACTGGGTGCGCATCGCGCAGCCATAGGCGCCGAGCATGCCGATCTCGATATAATCGCCGGCGCCGACGTCGCCCGGAAGCTCGAAGGGGCCGGTCATGTGATCGAGATCGTCGCAGGTCGGGCCGTAGAAGCTGAACTTCATCGAGCGCACACGCGATTGTTCGTCGCGGGTCAGCCGCACGGGATAGCGCCAGCCGATGTGCGCGGCGTCGAACAAGGCGCCATAGGCGCCGTCGTTGATGTAGAGCTCGTCGCCGCGGCGCTTTTCGACCCGCACGAGAACGCTTGCAAACTCGGCGCACAGCGCGCGACCCGGCTCGCACCCCAGCTCGGCCGAATAGCTGATCGGAAGGGCTTCGAACGCTTGGTGGATGACCGCGAAATAGGTCTCGAGCGGCGGCGGCTCCATGCCCGGATAACAGGAGGGGAATCCCCCGCCGACATCCACGATGTCGACCGTGACTGCCGCATCGACGATCGCGGTGCGCACGCGGGTCATCGCCTCGGCGAAGGCCGCGGGAGTCATCGCCTGGCTGCCGACGTGGAAGCAGATGCCGAGCGCGTCGGCGGCCTGGCGCGCGGCGACGAGCAGCGCGCTGACATCACGAGGGTCCGCGCCGAACTTCGAAGCAAGGCTGAGCTTGGCGTGGTCGGAGCTGACACGGA
>JABFXK010000003.1 GCA_013361785.1 Sphingomonas sp. | reverse complement strand
CGTGTTCGGGCTCAACAAGAGGACGGTCGAGAGCCTCGCCGCGCAGGAGCAGGCGAGCCGCTATCAGATGATCGCCGTCGACATCACGTTGAGCGCGAACGTTGCCGAAGCGGCGATCCAGGAAGCTTCGCTCGAGGACCAGATCGACACCACCAATGAGCTTATCGGGATCAGCCGGCAGATTTTGAGCCTGCTCCAGTTCCA
Organism: Sphingomonas sp.; assembly: GCA_013361785.1. Classification (GTDB taxonomy): domain Bacteria; phylum Pseudomonadota; class Alphaproteobacteria; order Sphingomonadales; family Sphingomonadaceae; genus Sphingomicrobium. Next base: position 5,542 of record JABFXK010000003.1, on the reverse strand, counting down.
GAAATCGAAGGGCTATATCGGCGGGGTCGACATCGCGGCGCAGCGGACGCAGCTGGCGCAGCTCCAGGCGTCGCTGCCGCCGCTGATCAAGCCGCGGGACCAGCAGAAGGACCTGCTCGCGGTGCTGATCGGCGGCTATCCGACGCAAACCGCCGCCGAGAAATTCTCGCTTGCCGATTTCACGCTGCCATCCAACCTGCCGCTGAGCCTTCCCTCAAACCTCGTCGAGCAGCGCCCCGACGTGCTCCAGGCGGAAGAGAATATGCACGCTGCCAACGCCCAGATCGGCGTTGCGCGCGCCAACCGCCTCCCAAACGTCACGCTCAGCGCGAACGCGGGAAGCAACGCGCTGACGATCGCGCAGATCTTCGGTCCGGGCACCGGCTTCTGGAACCTCGGAGCGGCGCTTCTCGCGCCGATCTTCGACGGCGGCACCAAGCTGCACCAGGAGCGGGCCGCGCGTTATGCTTACCAGCAGACTGCCGAGCAATATCGCGGCACCGTGCTCACCGCCTTCCAGAATGTCGGGGATACGCTCGTCGCGCTCGAGCAGGACGCGAACACGCTGAAGGCGGACGCGGCGGCGACGACCGCCGCCAAGGCAAGCCTCGACCTTGCGCGACTTCAGTACAAGGACGGTTATTCCGCCTATCTTTCGGTGCTGAACGCCGACCAGGCCTATCAGCAGGCGCGGCTCGCCGAGGTCCAGGCTGAGGCCGACAGATTCACGGACACCGCCGCGCTATTCCAGGCACTCGGCGGTGGCTGGTGGCATCGACCCGAACTGGTTAGTGCCGATGCGCGCTAGGCAGGCTTTCGCCGCTGCACTCGGGTGCGCGCTGCTCGCCGGCTGCTCGTCGTCGGCGCGCGACACCAACAATGCGACGGCCGCCGTTCCAAACTTGCGCCTGACGAAGGCTCAGCGCAGCCATATCCAGCTCTACACGGTTGTGCCGGTCGGATACCGGGAGACGATCGAAGCGCCGGGAACCGTCGACTTCGACAATGATCAGGCGACGGCGGTGGTTTCGCCGTTCACCGGACCGGTGACTCGCATCCTCGTCGCTCAGGGCCAGCCCGTCGCGAAGGGGCAGCCGCTCGCGCTCGTCGCGTCGGCCGATGTCGCCAATGCTGTCGCAGCTTACCGCAAGGCGGCGGTGACGGCGGCGAACGCCCGTCGCGTTGCGGCCGCAGACCGCGACCTTGCCGCGCACAACGGCATTTCCGAGCGCGAAGCGGCTCAGGCGCAGACCGATGCCGCAAATGCAGAAGCCGACCGGGTGGCAGCGCTCCGGGCGCTGGCGTCACTGGGTGCAAGCCCCGGCTCCGGCCTTACCGGAGTGATCCGCGCGCCAGTCTCCGGTGTGGTCGTGGACAAGACGGTTACGCCGGGCCAGCTGCTGCAGGCCGGATCGAGCACCGCATTCACCGTCGCAAATCTGTCGCAGGTCTGGGTGCTCGCGCAGATTCCGCCGAGCGCCCTCGCGCAGATCGGCCGCGGCAGCGCAGCCAAGATCGACCCGCGCAACGGTACCGGCCCCTTCCACGGCACAGTCCAGAATGTCTCCGCGTCGGTCGATCCGAACACCCGCGCAATCGTCGCTCGGATCGTCGCGCCGAACCCGGGCGTCCTCCACAAGAAGCAGATGTACGTCGACGTCTCGATCGAATCCGGGATCGTCAGCACGGGGCTGCTGGTGCCGGTCTCGGCAGTGCTGCGCGACGATGAGAATTTGCCGTTCGTCTATCTCGCGCTGCGCGACGGCAGCTTCATCCGGCGCCACGTGACCCTCGGCTACCGCGACAGCCAGAACTACGCGGTGACCAGCGGCCTCGAGAGCGGCGACAAGGTCGTCTCCAACGGAGCGCTCTTCCTTCAGTTCATGCAGAGCCAATGAGCGACGAGCCGCCGGCCGAGCATCCGGACGCGCTGCCGCACGCCCGTCCGTCCTTCATCAACCGGATCGTCGCGCTCAGCCTCCAGCAGCGCATCCTCGTTGCGATTGTCACCGTGCTTCTGATCGCTGCGGGAATCCGTGCGTGGGAGCGGCTGCCGGTCGACGCCTACCCGGACCTATCACCTCCGATGGTGTCGATCATCGCTCAATGGCCGGGCCACTCGGCGGAAGAGGTCGAGCGGTTGGTGACCGTCCCGATCGAGCGCGAGATGAACGGCATCCCGAAGGAGAACAACCTCCGCTCAATCTCGCTTTACGCGCTTTCGAGCATCGACCTCACCTTCGACCAGAACACCGATCGGAATTTCGCTCGCCAGCAGGTGTTCAACCGCTTGGCCGGCATCTCGCTGCCGAGCGGAGTCTCGCCCGAGGTCGAAGCGCTGACCTCTCCGTCGGGGCTGATCTACCGCTACACGCTGCAGAGCGCCGACCGTTCGCCGACGGAGCTCAAGACCTACGAGGACTGGACGGTCGAGCCGCAATATCGATCGGTGCCGGGCGTCGCGGACGATTCGGGCTTCGGCGGGGGATCGCTGCAGTACCAGGTGCTGCTCGACCAATACCGCCTCGCAGGCGCCGGCCTGTCGCCGCAGCAGGTCGAAACCGCGCTCGGGGCGAACAACGGCAACGGCGGCGGCGGATTCTATTCCGAAGGCGGGCAATTCTATTACGTCCGCGGTGTCGGCCGCCTGACGACGATGGACGACATCGGCAACGTGGTCGTCGCCGTGCACGACGGCATTCCGACGCTCGTCAAGGATGTGGGCCAGGTCGTGCTCGGCATCGCGCCGCGGCTTGGCGAGTTCGGGATCGGGCGCCAGGACGACGCCGTCGAAGGCGTGATCATGCTGCGGACCGGCGAGAAGACGCAGGAGGTGCTGAAGGGCGTCGAAGCCAAGACGCAGGAGCTCAACACAAGCATCCTGCCGAAGGACATCAAGGTCGTGCCCTTCTACGACCGCTCCGACCTTGTCCACGAGACGGTGCTGACCGTCGAGCGCAACCTGCTGAGAGGCATGTTGCTGGTCGTCGTGATCCTGATCTTCTTCCTTTACGACGTCCGCTCCGGCCTAATCGTCGCAGTCACGATTCCGCTATCCTTGTTGTTCGCCTTCGCCTGCCTCGACCTGCAGGGCGCATCGGCAAACCTGCTGTCGATAGGCGCGATCGATTTCGGGATATTGGTCGATGCCGCGGTGATCATGGTCGAGAATATCTTCCGGCGGCTCGCGGAGACCGACGGGCCGCCTGAAAGCATATTCGCCGTGATCCGCGACGCCGCCGCGGAGGTCGACCGGCCGCTCTTCTATTCGGTCGTCGTGATCGTCGTGAGCTTCCTTCCGATCTACGTGCTCACCGGCCCGTCGGGCGTTCTGTTCAAGCCGATGGCCGACACGATGATCTTCGCGCTGATCGGCTCCCTGATCGTCACGCTGACCCTGCTTCCAGTGCTCTGCTCGTGGGTGATGCGCAGCGGCGTGCGGGAGCGGCGCAACGCAATGTTCGAGCGCATCCGCGGCGGCTATGTGCGCGGGCTCGACCGCACGCTTATCAACCCCCGCCGGACGGTTGCCGCCGCTGCCGCCCTGCTGCTCGTGTCCTTGCTGATCTTCGCCGATCTCGGCGCCGAGTTCATGCCGCACCTCGACGAAGGCGCTTTGTGGGTGCGTGCGACGATGCCCTACACGATCTCGTTCGACGAATCGGCGAAGATCGTCCCGCAGATCCGATCGATCATCGCTTCCTTCCCGGAAGTGACGGTCGTCGGTTCGGAACATGGGCGCCCCGACGACGGCACTGACCCGACCGGTTTCTTCAACGCCGAGTTCTTCGTCGGGCTGAAGCCCTATTCGGAGTGGCACGGGTCGATCCACACCAAGCCGCAGCTGATCGCGGCGATCAATCAGAAGCTGCAGACCTTCCCCGGCATTACCTTCAATTACACGCAACCGGCGGAGGACGCGGTCGACGAAGCCGAGACAGGCCTCAAGAGCGCGCTCGCAGTGAAGGTGTTCGGGCCCGACCTCAATACGCTCGAGGTGAAGGGCAAGGCGATCAAGGCCGTGCTCGAGCATGTCCGCGGGATCAAGGACGTGACCTTGGTCCAGGAGCTCGGACAACCAAGCCTCACGATCCAGATCGATCGCGAGAAGATCGCCCGCTACGGGATCAACGTCGACGACGTGAACGGCCTGATCCAGACCGCGATCGGCGGCGACGTCGCGACGCAGGTCGTGCAGCAGGAGAAGGAATTCGACCTCGTCGTCCGCCTCCAGGGCGAGTACCGAAACGATCCCGTGGCGATCGGCAACATCCTGGTCGCGACTCCCGCCGGAGCGCAGATCCCGCTCAAGGAGATCGCCGACATCTCGGTCACCAACGGCGCGTCGTTCATCTACCGCGAGAACAACAGCCGCTTCATCGGCGTGCAATTTTCGGTCGAAGGGCGGGATCTTGCCGGCGCGGTGCAGGACGCGATGGCGCAGGTGGCACAGAAAGTCTCACTGCCGCAGGGATATCGCGCCGATTGGGGCGGCGAATATAGCGAATATACCGCCTCGCGCGCGCAGCTGATGACGATCGTGCCGCTGACGTTGCTGCTGATCTTCCTGCTGCTGTTCTTCCTCTACCGGAACTTCAAATTCCCGGCGATCGCGCTGGTGGGTGTGCTGATGTCGGCGCCGGTCGGCGGAATCCTCGCGCTTTGGCTGACGGGCACGGCTTTTTCAGTGTCGTCGGGGATCGGTTTCCTCGCTCTGTTCGGAGTCTCGATCCAGACTGCGCTGGTCTACATCTCCTACGTCAACGAGCTTCGGCTTGGCGGGACGCCGATTGTCGAAGCCGTGCATGAAGCGGCGGTACTGCGGCTGCGGCCGATCATGATGACCGCGCTCGTGGCCGCCATCGGCCTGCTTCCCGCGGCTGTCGCGACGGGCGTCGGGACGGATACCCAGCGGCCATTCGCCATCGTTATCGTCGGCGGGCTGATCACCTGCCTCGCGATCATCATCTTCCTGATGCCGTCGCTCTACACGCTCGTGGCGCGCGAAGGGGACCGCCTCGAAGTCTGACTCTGCTGTCATTTGAAATCGCCGCGCCGGCTCGGCTAGGGCGGCGCGATGGCCGGCCACGCGCACTCGCATCATCATCCGGGCGACTACAGTCGTGCCTTCGCGCTCGGCATCGCGCTCAATGTCGCGATCGTGCTGCTCGAGGCCGTCTTCGGGTTCCTCTCCGGCTCGATGGCGCTGCTCGCCGATGCCGGTCACAATCTCTCGGACGGCCTCGGGCTGGTGGTCGGCTGGGCCGGCACGGTGATGGCCAAGCGATCGCCGTCGCGGCGCTTCACCTACGGCTTGAAGAAAGCCTCGATCCTCGCGGCGCTGATCAATGCGCTACTGCTGCTGGTCGCGGTCGGAGCGATCGCCTCTGAGTCCATCCACCGGCTGATCATGGCGTCGCGCACCGACCCGCACGCGATGATCTGGGTCGGCGCAGCGGCGATCGTGATGAACGGCCTGACCGCGCTGCTGTTCGCGCGAGGCCGGGCAAGGGACATCAACGTTCGCGCGGCCTTTCAGCAC
>JABFXK010000195.1 GCA_013361785.1 Sphingomonas sp. | reverse complement strand
TTGTTGAGCTCGCCGCGTAGCTTCAGCAGCGCGTCGAGCTGGATGTCGACCGTCAGGTAGATGTGCGGGACCTGCTGCTTCGCCTCGGTGAGGCGGCGGGCGATGGTCTTGCGGATGTTCGAAAGCTTGACCTCTTCGTGCGGGATCGCCTGCTCGATCGGCCCCGGCATGACGAGGTGGGTACCGAGTGCCGGAGCTGCGGCGGCAGTGGGCGCGGGAGCGGCGGCCGGGGATTTGCCGACCGCTGCGTCGACGTCGGCCCGGACGATGCGGCCGCCGGGGCCGCTGCCCTGGATCGACGCTAGATCGATGTTCTGCGCCTGGGCGAGACGCCGCGCGAGCGGCGAGGCTTTCACGCGATCGCCCTCTGCGCCAGGCGGAGCAGCGGGAGCGCTCGGCGCCGGCGGAGTCTCGACGGGCGCTTTTGGCGGCGGAGCGGCCCTCGGAGTCTCGTCGGCCTTGGGAGCGGGCGGCGCCTTCGGCGGCGCCGGCGGAGCGGTATCGGCCTTGGGCGCAGCGCCTGCCGCAGCTTTCGCGTCTTCGCCTTCGCCGGCGAGGATGGCGATCGGAGCGCCGACCTTCACGCCTTCGCTGCCCTCCGGCACCAGGATCTTGGCCACCGTGCCCTCGTCGACGGCTTCGAACTCCATCGTCGCCTTGTCGGTTTCGATCTCGGCGAGGATGTCGCCCGACGCGACCTTGTCCCCTTCCTTCACCAGCCACTTGGCGAGCGTCCCTTCCTCCATCGTGGGAGAGAGGGCGGGCATCTTGAGTTCGATGGGCATGGGGACCGGTCCGTGAAGGAAAGCTCGGGCGGCTCAAAGCCAATGCGGCGGTTGCGGTCAAGCCTGCGGCGGAATCTTGCGCCCGCCGCTTGCGCTCGGGCGCACTTTACCGCAGCACTGGGGCGCATGGGGGGCGAGAAGGCGAAACGCACCTATCTGGTCGTCGTCGACGACAGCGCCGAGGCTCGCGTGGCGCTGCGCTTTGCCGCGCGGCGGGCATCGAAGACCGGCGGCCGCGTCGAGGTGCTCGGAATCGTCGAGCCGCAGGATTTCGTGCAGTTCGGCGGCGTCCAGGCTGCGATCGAGCAGGAGCAGCGCCTCAGGATCGAAGGCGTGGTCAGCGCCGCGATCGGCGAGATCATCGACGAATCCGGAGTCGAGGCGAACATCATCGTCCAGCAGGGCGAGGTGGTGCACACGGTCGGCGACTATCTCGCCGGCCGGGAGGACGTTGCCGCGCTGGTGCTCGGAGCAGCGCCGAGCGGCAGCCCGGGGCCGTTGGTCGCGCATTTCACCGGCAACGACGCCGGCAAGCTCCCTTGCCCCGTCATGATCATTCCCGGAAGCCTCGGAGATGAGCGGCTCGAGCAGTTGAGTTAGAGCACCTTCGCGAGAATTTCCGCGAGCCTGATGCAGCCCGTTTCGTCCTCCTCGGTGAAGCGGCCGGTCCGCGGGCTGTCGAGGTCGAGAACCGCGATGAGCTCGCCGTCGCGGACGATTGGCACCACCAGCTCGCTCGCCGAAGCGGAATCGCAGGCGATGTGACCGGGGAAGGCGTTGACGTCCTGGACTCGCTGCACCTGGCGGGTCTCGGCGGCGACTCCGCAGACGCCGGAGCCGAATGCGATCCGAATGCAGGCGGGGCGGCCCTGGAACGGCCCCAGCACCAGCTCGCCATCTACGTTGCGGTAGAAGCCGGCCCAGTTGATCTCCGGCAAGGTCTCCCAGATCAGCGCGGCGGCGTTGGCCATGTTGGCAATCGCGTCCGGCTCACCGGCGACAAGCCCCTGGAGGGCCGAGGCGAGGTCGCGGTACATCGTTGGCGCATCCGCAGCGGCGATCCTGAAGTCGAAGGTCAATCGAACGTCACCTTTCCGCGCGCCTGCTTGACCGCGCTGCGCTGGCGCTTCTTCTCCACCCGCTGAGCCTTTGCCGCCCGGCTCGGGCGCGTCGGCTTGCGCTTGGCCTGGACGATATGGGCCGCCGCGATCATTTCCGCCAGACGGCGGCGCGCATCGGCACGGTTCGCCTCCTGCGTGCGGAAGCGGCGCGCGGTGATCAGAAGCTCGCCCGCCCCGGTGACGCGGCTTCCAGCGATGCTCTTCAGCCGCTCGTATGCGTCGGGGTGAAGGCCGAGCCGAAACAGATCGACGCGGAGCTGGACCGCGGTCGCCACCTTATTGACGTTCTGCCCGCCGGGGCCGGTCGCCGCGAGGAACGTCTCGCTAAGCGCCTCTTCGGGAACATCCACGTCCTCAGGCCGCATCGCGCCATCCACCGAAATAGTCGGGTAGCGGCGCGGTCACATCGATCGCCGGCTTTCCCTCGCGCGGGACGACCAGCCGCGATGCGTGAAGCAGCATCGGCCCTCCAGGGATGCCGTAGACCCGATCGCCGGTGATGCCGCTTCCAAATGCCGCGCGCGCGTGAGCGCGGATCTGGTGCGTTCGCCCAGTCAGCGGCTGAAACTCGACCAAAGTGGACCCATCGCGAAGCGCGAGCCTGCGCCACCGCGTTACTGCCTTGGAGCCATGCGGATCGGACACCATCTTCCACCCCGCCTCGGCGGTCGAGTGCTTTGCGAGCGCCAAGTCGATCTCGCCCGCTTCCCCGGCAATCTCCGCGCCTACGACCGCAATATAATATTTTTCGACCGCGCGGGTCTCGAATGCTCGCTGGAAAGCAATGCGCGCTTTCGCCGTCCGAGCGAACAGCAGGCAGCCGCTGGTGTCGGTGTCGAGCCGATGCATCGGCGTCGGCGGGCGTTTGAAGCCGCACTTCAGTTCATCCAGCCTGGAGACGATCGAGTCTCCGCCGCGCCGGGGAATGTCGACCGGCAGCCCCGCCGGCTTGTCGATCACCAGCGCTTCGGCGTCGATGAAATGGATGCGGTTCGAGAGGTCCACAGGGCGCCGCTACACAGGAATCGATGCCTGATAAACGCTCGCGAAAGCAGCGACGATAAAGCCATGGCTGTGGATGCTTTTGTGACTCCTTTGCCACAAGCCAAGGAATCCAGCAGGTTAGGAAATATTAACCTTTTCCCTTCAGACCTCGAATGGTTAATGGATGCTTCAAGGCCGTTAAGGGCGGGTAACGCTTTCGGCCGCGGAGGGGGGAACCGCACATGCGCGTGCTGCTGATCGAAGACGAGCCGACGACCGCGAAGAGCATCGAGCTGATGCTCGGCACCGAAGGCTTCAACGTCTACACGACCGACCTCGGGGAAGAGGGCCTCGATCTCGCCAAGCTGTACGATTACGACATCATGCTTCTCGATATCAATCTGCCGGACATGCACGGCTATGACGTGCTCAAGAAGGTCCGCACGGCGAAGGTCTCGACTCCGGTCTTGATCCTGTCGGGCATCGGCGAAATGGATTCGAAGGTCCGGGCGCTGGGTTTCGGCGCCGACGATTACGTCACCAAGCCGTTCCATCGCGACGAGCTGGTCGCGCGAATCCATGCGATCGTGCGCCGCTCGAAAGGCCATTCGCAATCGGTCATCCGCACCGGCAAGCTCGCGGTGAACCTCGACGCCAAGACGGTCGAGGTCGATGGCGCCCGGGTGCACCTGACCGGCAAGGAATATGCGATGCTGGAGCTGCTTTCGCTCCGCAAGGGTACGACGCTGACCAAGGAGATGTTCCTCAATCATCTCTATGGCGGAATGGACGAGCCCGAATTGAAGATCATCGACGTGTTCATCTGCAAGCTCAGGAAGAAACTGTCCCTGGCTTGCGGCGGCGCCAATTATATCGAGACCGTCTGGGGCCGCGGCTACGTGCTTCGCGATTCCGACGAGGCGAGCGAGCCGGAGCCGCAGACCGTCGCCGCCTAAGCCGAATTCGTTGCTTCGAACTGCATCAAAAAGGCGGGGCGTCATGCGCTCCGCCTTTTCCTTTGGGTTCAGGGCCGGCCCGCAGGGGACGGACCGGCCCTGGTCACCACGAACGCGGCTGACAAATCCGCGAAAAACTCGTTCGCGGCAGCCGCCGAAGCGCGTTCGCACGGGGGCTCCGACTCGGAAATGCGGGCGCGCGACGGCGACTGTCTATTGGTGCTCGCACCGGCGCTGCCGGTTCATCCGCCGATCAAAGCGCCGTCGTAATTCCCACGGCCAATGCACTCCTGGGCGGGGATTCACGAGACGGCGAACCGAAAGCTTGTGACGCGCGCCCGTGGCCGACCCAGGCGGCGTGCAGCGAAACGCGGCCCAATTGCCGGCTGACGCCCAAGCGCCAGTCGAAACTGGAACGATAAGGTTGCGGTGAAGCACTCCTGAGCACCCTCAGAAGGCCCAAATGCGCTTCCAGGCTCCAGTTGCTGGCCGGACTGAAATTGGCGTTGGCCTCGCCATAGGCAGTCCACCGGCCGCTTTCGGAATAATGCGGCGAAATGAAGATCCGCGAAGACAGGACGCCGCGGGAAACGCCGACGTAGATTTCGGAATAGGAGTGCCCGTGCCGGCTATTCGAATAATGCGAGTAGCTCGAATGGGTAACGCCGAAATCGATTGTAGTTCCCGATTCAAGACGCTTCGCATAGCCTCCGATCAGCTCGATACCGAGAGGTTCCGGGCTGTGCCCCGGCCGAAAGACGATGCTCCCGCTCGCATCACCATAGAAGCCGCTGGCATCGTCATAAGCAACCTCGGCGATGGCGACCGGATGTCCGTCGCTCAGCGAAAAACCGCGGAAACGCTGGTCGCTGAAAATCGAGGCGGTTGCTCCGACTTCCGCCCATGCCGGTGTGGAAACGGCGCACAGGGTCAGCCAGAAAAGGCCGCTCCATGCGAATCTAATGCACGAACCTCGCGCTGAGGACCCGGCCGCTGCCGCACGAGCAATCGCAGCCGCTCGCCGCGCGCTCCAAAGTCGCACAGGCGTCAATCGTGCCGCCGACCCGCCGGTCGGATACAAGCGTCAGGTCCGCGGACCGCCGCTTCTGCCGCACGAGCGCGGCAAGGCCGCTGACGTGGGCCGCCGCGAAGGAGCTTCCATTGACGAGAAACCATCGGCCACCCGGCTGCGTCGTCGGGATGCCCCGACCCGGCGCAATGTAGACGTGGGCCGAAGCGCCTGCAAAGCCGTGATCGGAGACGGCGATCACGCCGGGCACGGAAGCCGGAAATCCGCCGTCCGGCTTGCGCGGATCATAAGCGGCGACGACAACCGAACCGCGCGCGAGGCCGGCCTCGACCAGCGTCCGCAGCAGCCGATCGTCGGGACCGCTGAGGCTGAGATTGATTACGTCGGGCTTCTGCTGAATCGCGAAATAAAGCGCCTTGGCGAGGCTGAGGCCGTCGCACACCGTCGCCGTCCCTGCCCCGCGCTGCTGCCAGCATGCGCGAAGCCCGAGCAGCCGCGAGTCCGGAGCGACGCCGGCGATGCCGATCCCATTGCCGCTTTTGGCGGCGATGATCCCGGCTACCGCCGTTCCATGATCTTCCGGCACCGCTGTCTGTCCGATGACGAAATTGCGATTGAGGATCACCTGACCGGCAAGATCAGGATGGTTCGCCTGGATGCCGCTGTCGATCACGGCGACCCTGGTGCCGCGGCCGGTCGCGAGTTCGTGGAGTTCGGCAAGCTTCCATTGTTGAGCTGCCGGCTGCGCCGGGAACAGCGGGTCATTGGGCGGCGCGGCGGCGGACTCGGCCTTATAGAGCTGGACCGGCTCCGCCCACGCAATTTTCGAATCGCCGGACAATTCGGCAGCGGCTGCACTCGTCGAACGCCCATCGGGCACGGCCATGATGAAGCAGTCGACTCCGATCATCGGCATCGGCCAGCCGTCGACGAAGGTAAGGCCGTGCTTGCGGGCGATCGCACGCGCCAGCCGCTCCCGGGCGCTCCGGGTGAGGTCGCTGCCATAGTCCCCGCCGTAAGAGCCTGCGGATTGATAATGGTCGGGCGGATGGCGGACCATCACCAGCACCTGCCGGTCAGGAGACATCGCCGGCGACCCTTGAGCAAGGCTTGGGCCGTTCAAGCTTAGCAGCGCGGCTATGCTCACGAACAGCGCGAGCAGTCGTTTCACGACGAGCTTCCGTCGATCGGCTGGGCCATAACGACATGGCTGTCAGCGCGCATGCGCCGGAGAACTACGCCGCGAGACGGTGGAGGGACCCGAAGCAGATAAGCACCGGCCGCTGTCGGGCCGCCGATCAGAGTCGCCCCATTGCCCTGAAGCAGGTTCCGCAACTGGGCCTCGGTCGTGTTCGGACGGAACATGGCGATGACATTGGCGGACTGCGGCGGCGGTGCCGATCCCAAGGCGCGATATGTCGGGCGGCTGAGCGACAGCAGCATTGAACCCACGACCACCACGATGACGAGCTGAGCGAGCGCGAATGCGGCGACCGAGGGGCGAGCGAGCGTGCGCCAAGCCGCGACAGCTTCGTCGGCGACGCGGACCCACCAGCGTCGCCGCGGCTCAATCCGCCGTTGAAGCCGCGCCCAGCCGGAATCCGCCTCCGGCGTCAATTCGGCGAACTCGTGGATCATCCGCTGGTCGAATGCGAGCTGCTTCCGGCAATCGGCACAGGCCGACAGATGCTGCTCGACAATCGCCTGGTCGGCGGTTTCGAGCTGCCCGGTCGCGTACCACGAAAGCAGCTCTTCGGCCTCTCGATGGGGGTTGAGCTCCGGGCGAATTGATTCGGGCATTGCCGGACTCCTACAACCAGTCGGCCAATGTGCCGGCCAGCGCCTGTCTGAGACGTCGCCTGGCGTGGAACATGCGGGTCTTCACAGTATCGACCGGACAGCCGAGGATCTCGGCGATGTCCCGATAGCCAAGCCCATGGAAATAGGTGAGGTCGACGACCGCGCGCTGCTCGGTCGAAAGATGGCGCATCGCGCGCGTCAGCGCATCATGGATGCGGCTGCGCTGAAGCTCTGCATCGGGCAGTGGATCGTCGCTGACCCGAATATCGCGGTCCATATCCTCGATCGGGTCCGGCCAGCGCGCGCGCGCCTACAGGGCCTTGCGATAGGCGATCGCGAACACCCAGGTCGACAATTTGCTTGTCCCCCTGAAGCTTCCCGCTGTCTGCCAGACAACCATCATCGTATCGTCGAGCACCTCTTCAACCAAATGCGGACGCTTCACGAGGTTGATCAGGAACCGCCCCAGCCGCGGCTGATAAATCCGGTACAACCTCTCGAACGCGTCCACGTCATGCGCCTTGATCCGTTCAAGCAGCTCGCGTTCGACGAGCGTGCTTGCCGGCGGGCCGGCGGCTCTTCGACGAATCGCCGTCCCAGGCACATTCACAGTCGGACCCTCCCGCATCGCGTGGGTGGCCTCCATTTCGGCAAAGGTTCAGTCGGGCGCATCATAGCATGGACGCGGCCCGGAACCGGAGAGGGCTAGGCGTCGATCAGCAGACGGGTGCGCGATCGGCGTTTGGGGAGCGCGATCGACTGCGCTGGGGCTTCGAGTTCTGCAGCGTCCATCCGGCGCCAGCCCTCGCGCCCGAGGCGCTCCAGAGGTCGGAAGCTGGTCTTGTAGGCCATGCGAGTGGAGCCTTCGACCCAATAGCCAAGATAGACATACGGGAGCCCGGCGCGCGCCGCGCGGATGATGTGATCGAGGATGATGTAGGTGCCGAGGCCCTTTCGAGCGTCCGGTCCGACGTCGAAGAAGCTGTAGATCATCGACAGCCCGTCGCTCTGCTGGTCCGAGAGGCAGGCGCCGACGAGCTTGCCCGGGCGGCCGCCCTTCGACGGCTCGCGATATTCGATCACATAGGTGCGCACCGGAGTCTGCTCGACCATATCGGCGAAGTCGCTCTCGTCCATCTCGGCCATGCCGCCGCCCGGATGCCGAATGGCGAGATAGCGGCGGAGCAGCTGATATTGCTCTTCGGTCGTCCACGGCTTGCACGCGCCGATCTCGAGGTCGGCGTGGCGGCGCATCAGCTTGCGCTGGGTGGCGCTGGCCTCAAACTCCGCCGCCAGGACGCGGACAGATACGCAGGCGGAGCAGTCGATGCAGCTCGGCCGGTAAGCGACCGACTGGCTTCGGCGGAAGCCGATCCGGCCCAAAGCTTCGTTGAGCTCGCTCGAGTGGCGGCCGGTGAGCTCGGTAAAGACCTTCCGCTCGACCTTGCCCGGCAGGTACGGGCACGGGCTCGGGTTGGTGACAAAGAATTTCGGGAAGCGGAAGGGTGCGCTCACCCAGGACCTCACTCAAATGGTTACGCCACTCTTTATGCGGCTGGTAAACGCCGAAGAAAAGACTTCGGATGCGTCAATTTCGACGGAGTGCCGGCAGTGTCCCGCCAGGGGACAGCAATTAGTCGAGCTGCGCGCGCTCGACGCGGAAGCCGGCGCCTTCGAGTCGCGCCACAACCTGGTCGATCGTCTGCGGGTCCTTGGCCTCGCATTCGACCTCGATCACAGTGTCCTTGGCCGGGAGCGCGGTGAAGATCCGGCTGTGCCGGATCTCGATGATGTTGGCGCCGGCTTCGAACACCTGGCGTGTGATCGCCGCGAGTGCGCCCGGCTGGTCCTGGACCGCGACTCGGAGTCGGGCGATCCGCCCCTGCCGGACGAGATCGCGGACGAGAACGTTGGCGAGCAGATGCGTGTCGATGTTCCCCCCGCACAGCAAAGTCGCGACCTTCTTGCCGCGAAACCGCTCCGGGTCGGCGAGCATTGCGGCGAGCCCCGCCGCTCCAGCGCCCTCCACCACCGTCTTCTCGATCCCGACGAGCATGGCGACCGCGCGTTCGAGGTCGCGTTCGGGAACGAGTACTACGTCGTTGACCAGCTCCTTCAGGATGCGCGACGTCAGCTCACCGGGCTGCTTGACCGCGATGCCCTCGGCCAGCGTGTCGCCGCCGAGGGGCAAGTGGCAGCCCTGGATCGCACATTTCATCGACGGATAAAGCTCGGCCTCGACCCCGATGAGCTCGATGTCCGGCTTCAGCGCGCGCGCGGCGATCGACACACCGGACATGAGCCCGCCGCCGCCGATCGGCACCACGATCATATCGAGGTCGGGCGCCTCCTCGAGCATCTCGATCCCGACCGTTCCGGCGCCGGCGATGATCTGCGGATCGTCGAACGGATGGATGAACACGTAGCCGTTCTCGAGCGCGAGTTCGCGCGCTTTGGCGTAGGCGTCGTCGAACATGTCGCCGTGAAGGACGACGGTCGCGCCGAAGCCCGCCGTCTGGGTCACCTTCACCGTCGGAGTCGGCTCCGGCATGACGATGGTCGCGGGAATGCCGAGGCGCTTCGCGTGATAGGCAACGGCCTGGGCGTGGTTGCCGGCCGAGGCAGCGATGACTCCGCGCTTGCGCTCCTCCCTCGAAAGCTGGAGCAATTTGTTGAGCGCACCCCGCTCCTTGTAGGCTGCGGTGAACTGCAGGTTCTCGAACTTCAGCCAGACTTCGGCGCCGACCACCTCGGACAGAGTCCGGCTGACCAGCATTGGGGTGCGGATCACCGCGCCTTTGATGCGCTCGGCGGCGGCGCGGATGTCATCGATTGTGGGGGGCTCAAGCATCGAGCGGCGGCCTAGCCCTTCACCGCGCGCCGAACAATGCTAAGCCAATGCCCATGAACAGGACCATCCTCGCGCTCGCCGCCACACTGCTCGCCTCGACCGCATCGGCCAGCACGCTGATCGAGCACGCCACCGGCATCCAGGTCGATGCCGCCGGCCATCTTCAGCATTTCACCGGGCTGCTGATCGGCGACGACGGCAGGGTCGTTCGACTCCTCCGCGCGGGCGACCCGCTCCCCAAGGCAACGACCACGATCGACGTGCACGGGCAGACCGTGCTGCCGGGTTTCATCGACGGACATGGGCATGTGATCGAGCTTGGCGCCCATGCGCTGCAGCTCGACCTCGTCGGCACCCGCTCGCTCAGGGAGCTGCAGCAGCGGCTGCGCGACTATGCCGCCGCCAATCCAGACGCCAAATGGATACTAGGCGCCGGGTGGAACCAGGAGCTCTGGCCAGACAAGCGCTTCCCGACCGCTGCCGACCTCGACTCTGTCGTACCTGACCGCCCCGTCGTGCTGGGACGCGTCGACGGCCATGCGCTCGTCGCCAACAGCGCCGCGATGCGCGCTGCCGGAGTGACGGCTCAGACGCCCGCGCCGGCCGGCGGCGAGATCGAGAACGGGCTGTTCGTCGATAATGCGAAGGAGCTGATCAACCGCGCGATCCCCGAGCCCACCGCCGCGGATCTCGACCGGGAGCTGGCGAAGGCGCAGGACATCCTCCTCGGCTTCGGAGTCACCGGAGTCGGGTCGATGAGCACGGCGCTCGGCGACTGGCAGGCGATGAATCGCGCAGGCGACGCGGGCCGCCTCACCGTCCGCTTCATGGTCTATGCCGACGAGCTCAACCTGCTGAAGGAGGTGCCGCATCCCACCGCCTGGCTTTACGGCGACAAGCTGCGGATGGTGGGGATCAAATTCTACGCCGACGGCGCGCTCGGCTCGCGCGGCGCGTGGCTGAAGCAGCCTTATTCCGACAAGCCGGATACGACCGGCAATCGGCTGCATTCGGACGCCGAGCTGCGCGCCATGGCCAATACCGCCGCGGCGGCCGGCTTCCAGATCGCAACCCACGCGATCGGCGACGCTGCGAACGCGCAAGTCATCAGCACATACGAATGGCTCGACACCAAATACGGCCTCAATCGGCGCTGGCGCATCGAGCATGCGCAGGTGGTGGATTGCGCCGACCTGCCGCGGATCGGCCGAGCGCACATTATCGCCTCTATGCAGCCGACCCACCAGACGAGCGACCGGCTGATGGCAGAGAAGAGGCTCGGCCTTGCGCGGCTCAAGTGCGCTTATGCGTGGCAGTCGATGCTGAAGACGGGCGCGAAGCTCGCGTTCGGCACCGACTTCCCGGTGGAATCGCCAAATCCGTTCCCGGGGCTGGCGGCCGCCGTCAGTCGCCAGGACATCGAAGGGCAACCGCCCGGCGGCTGGTTCCCCGAGGAGCGGCTGACGTTTCCACAGGCGCTCCATGCTTACACGCGCGGCAGCGCCTATGCCGGCTTCGCGGAAGATAAGATGGGTGCGCTCGATCCCGGCAAATGGGCCGATTTCGTGATTGTCGACCGCGACATCAGCAAGGCCAGCGTGCCGGAGCTCTATCGCACGCAGGTGCTCGAGACGTGGGTCGGCGGCAAGAAGGTCTGGAGCCGAGCGCCCGCCGCTAGCGCGCCCGAGCGCGGTCGATGAGCATCGCGGGGGTGAGCACCTGGGGCAGCTGCTCGACCGGCTTGCCCGGCGCGTACCAGAGGTAGAGCGGAACGCCCGCTCGGCCCTGGCCTTCGAGGAAGCGGGTGATCGCCGGATCCCCTTTGGTCCAGTCGGCGGCGAGCACCTTCACCCCGGCCTTGCGGAACGCGTCGCGGACCTCATCGCGATCAATCGACGTCGCTTCGTTGACCTTGCAGCTGAGGCACCAGTCGGCGGTGAAATAGACGAACACTGGATGGCTCTGCTGGACATAGGCAGCGACGCGCGCTTCGCTCCATGTCTCGGCCCCGGCGAGTTGCTGCGTCGGCGACGCATGGCTGGGCATCAGCCAGATACCCGCGACTGCCAGTGCAATCGCCGCCACGGCGCCGCCCCAGGCTCCCCTCTTGTTACGGCGCTGGAGACGTCCGGCCTCGTACCCCGCGAACAGAACACCCATGCTGATGGCCACGCCAATAAGAAGCGCCTCCTGACCCGCGAGACGGCCGAGCAGCCAAAGCGCGGCAAACGCGCTCGCGGCCATGGGAATCGCGAGGAAGCGCTGGAGCCGGCGCATCCACGGCCCAGGCTTCGGCAGACGGCTGCGAAGCGCCGGAATAAAGGCAATCGCGATGAATGGCAGCGCCAAGCCAAGGCCCAGCGCCGCGAAGACGAGCACCGATCCTGCTAGCGGAAGCAGCAGCGCCGTACCGAGCGCCGCGCCTAAAAATGGGCCCGCGCACGGCGTCGCAACGAAGGCGGCGAGCGCTCCGGTGCCGAAGCTCCCCGCCGGACGGGCGGCGGCGCCAAGCACCGGCAGTTCGAACAGGCCGAGCAGGTTGGCGGTGATCGCGACGGCGAGCAGCAGCAGGAGCATGATCGTTCGGGGGTCCTGCAGCTGGAATGCCCAGCCCGCTTCCGCACCCGCCGCTCGGATCGCGAGCAGGAGTCCGCCGAGCGCTCCCGTGCCGACGATCGTCCCGGCGGTGTAGGCGAGCGCGTCCGACCGGGCTTCCCGCGCTTCGCCGCCGGCCCTGGAGATATGCAGCGCTTTGAGCGCGAGGATCGGGAACACGCAGGGCATGAGGTTGAGGAGGATTCCGCCAGCGATCGCCGCGAGCACCGCGAACACCACGGCGTTCCAACCGAGACCGTCCAAAGGCGTGCCTTGAGGCACCGGCCCCGGGACGGCGCTGAACTGGAGGCCGCGGCCATTGCCGAGCGCGATCACGCCGGAGAATTGCCCCGGCACGTCCGCCTTGCGGTGAAGCTCGGCGATCAGCGTGTCGCCGGAGCGGCGGAAGCCCTGCTTCGCGTCATAATCGATCGGCCCGTCGGTCAGCGGAAACAAGTACGGCCGGTCTACCACCACGCTCGCCGGGAGCGGGATGGCGACCCGCAGCTTGTCCCCGGCGCTCTCGAAATGGCCGACGGTTGGGATCGGCTGCGGAAGTGCCTGACGCCACGCGTCGAACTGAGCGCGATCAGGCGTTCCGTTACCGGCCGGAAGGTCGAGCGAAAGCTGGCCCTGTTCAGGGACACAGACCTTGTCGGTGCAGGCGAGCCAGCGGGCATCGGCCCGGATCGGGATCGTGCCTCGGGCGTCCGCCGGCACATGCAGCCGCGCCAGCAGCGCATAATCCTTCTCGAACACGTAATTCATGAGCCCGGCGATCTCGAGCCGGGTCGGGACGGGGTAACGTAATGGGTCGACGGTGAAGCCCTTGGGTAGCTGCCACTGCAGCTTCATCGGCAGCCCCGCGTCGCCGGGGTTCACCCAATAGCCATGCCAGCCGGTCGCCGGGCGCATGTAGATCGCGAGCTCGACCTGGCCGCCCGGTGACGCCGGCCCCTCCGCGACGAGCTTCGGCTCGATCCCGCGCCCCTCCGCCAGGGCCGGCACGAGCAGAAGCGCAATAATGATCAGGAGCCGGCGGAGCATGGGTTCCCAGTGCCCGTAACGGCTGGAGCGGTTCATTCCAAATTCGGTCTGAGCCAGCGCTCCGCCTGTTCGACCGAGACTCCGCGGCGGCCGGCATATTCCTCGAGCTGCTCACGGCCGATCTTCGCCACCCCGAAATACTGGCTGTCGCGGTGGCCGAAATAGAAGCCCGAGACCGCCGAAGTCGGCAGCATCGCGAAATTCTCCGTGAGCGTGACCTCGCCGGGGTTGCCGCCGAGCATTCCGAACAGCAGCGGCTTCAGGCTGTGGTCGGGACAGGCGGGGTAGCCGGGCGCCGGACGGATGCCTTCATATTTCTCGCGGATCAGCTGCTCGTTCGAGAGATGCTCCTCGACGTAGCCCCAGAGGCGCTGACGCACCTCGGCGTGGAGAACCTCGGCGAAGCTTTCCGCGAGCCGGTCGGCGAGCGCCTTCAACAGGATGTCCGAATAATCGTCATGCTCGGCCTTGAACCGCTCGAGGTGCGCCTCGAGGCCGTGGATTCCGACCGCGAAGCCGCCGATCCAGTCCTCGCCCTCGGGCGCGATGAAATCGGCGAGGCACATGTTGGGCCGCCCCTCGCGCTTCTTCACCTGCTGCCGCAGCATCGGCAGGCGCGTCCAGTCGTTGCCGGCAAGCACGAGGATGTCGTCGCCCTCACGCTTCGCGCGCCACAGGCCGACCGTCGCCTTCGGAGTGACCCAGCGCTCGGCAATCAGCTGGTCGAGCATTGTTTGCGCGTCGTTGAACAGGTTGCGCGCGCTTTCGCCGACAATCTCGTCATCGAGGATCGCGGGATAGGTGCCGGCCAGCTCCCACGCGCGGAAGAAGGGTGTCCAGTCGATCGACGCTCGCAGATCGTTGAGCGGCCATTCGCCGAAGTGGTGCAGTCCGGGATAGGCCGGGGCCGGCGCCTGGCCCAGCGGGTCGAACGGGAAAGCGTTGGCGCGGGATTCATCGAGTGTCGCCAGGTCCTTCGGTCCGCCGCGCGAGCGCGCCTGGCGAAGTGCCTCATATTCGTCCGCCGTCTTGTCGACGAGCGGCTCCTTCTGCGTGTCGGAGACGAGCGAGGATGCGACGCCGACGGCGCGGCTCGCGTCGAGGACGTGGATCACGGGTCCCTCGTAGGCAGGATCGATGCGCAGCGCCGTGTGCGCCTTGCTGGTCGTTGCGCCGCCGATCAGCAGCGGCAGCTTCATGTCGGCGCGCTGCATCTCGCCGGCGACGGTCACCATCTCGTCGAGCGACGGCGTGATGAGGCCCGACAGGCCGATCATGTCCGCCTGATTGTCGTTCGCGCATTTGAGGATGTCTTGCCACGGCACCATCACTCCAAGGTCGATCACCTCGAAGCCGTTGCATTGCAGGACGACGCCGACGATGTTCTTGCCGATGTCGTGGACGTCGCCTTTGACCGTGGCCATGACGATCCGGCCCTTGCCCTGGGTGATGCCTTTCTCTTCCTTCTCCTTCTCGATGAAGGGGAAGAGGTAAGCGACGGCGCGTTTCATCACGCGCGCGGATTTGACGACCTGGGGCAGGAACATCTTGCCCGAGCCGAATAGGTCGCCGACGACGTTCATCCCGTCCATGAGCGGCCCTTCGATCACCTCAATCGGCCGGTCGAACTGCTGCCGCGCTTCCTCGGTGTCGTCGAGGATGTGGGCGTCGATGCCTTTCACCAGCGCGTAGGACAGGCGCTCGGCGACCGGGAGCGAGCGCCATTCGGCGGCGGCTTTCTCAGCCGCGGGATCGACGTCCTTGTACTTCTCCGCAAGCGCGATCAGCCGCTCCGTCGCATCGTCGCGCCGGTCGAGGATCACGTCCTCGCAGGCCTCGCGCAGCTCGGGGTCGATCTGGGCATAGACGTCGAGCTGGCCGGCGTTGACGATGCCCATGTCCATGCCTGCGGGGATCGCGTGATAGAGGAACACGCTGTGCATCGCCCGGCGGACGGGCTCGTTGCCGCGGAATGAGAAGCTGAGGTTGGACAGGCCGCCGCTGATGTGCGTTCCGGGGCAGCGCCGGCGGATCTCGCCGGCGGCCTCGATGAAGTCGAGCGCGTAGCGGCGGTGCTCTTCGATGCCGGTCGCAACGGCGAAGATGTTCGGGTCGAACACGATGTCGTTCGCGTCGGTGCCGTCGGCCAGCAGCAGCTTATACGCCCGCTCGCAGATCTCGACCTTGCGCTCGGCAGTGTCCGCCTGACCCACCTCGTCGAATGCCATGACCACGACGGCGGCGCCATAAGCGCGGCATTTGCGCGCGAGCTCGAGGAAGGGCCCCTCGCCTTCCTTCATCGAAATCGAGTTCACGATCGGCTTGCCCGATACGCATTTGAGGCCCGCCTCGATCACGGTCCATTTGGAGCTGTCGATCATCACCGGCACACGCGCGATGTCCGGCTCGGCGGCGATACGCTTCAGGAAGATCGTCATCGCCGCTTCGGAATCGAGCAGCGCCTCGTCCATGTTGACGTCGATGATCTGCGCGCCGTTCTCGACCTGGTCGCGGGCGACCTCGACCGCGGCGTCATAGTCGCCGTTCAGGATCAGCTTCTTGAAACGCGCCGATCCCGTGACGTTGCAGCGCTCGCCGATATTTACAAAGCGCGCGCCGGCGCCGGCCTGTTCAACCTTCGAAAGCTCCATGTCAGGCCGCAATCACCATTGGTTCGAGACCGGCGAGCATCGTGTCCGTTTGCGCGGCCGGGGCGGAGCGCGGCGTGCAATCGCGCACCGCCCCGGCAATTGCGGCGATGTGCAGGGGAGTCGTCCCGCAACAGCCGCCGACGATGTTCACCAGGCCGCTCTTCGCCCACTTGCGGACCTGGGCGGCGGTTTGCTCCGCCGCCTCGTCATATTCGCCGAGCTCGTTTGGGAGGCCGGCGTTGGGGTAGGCCATGACCAGCGCGTCGGCCCTGGCCGAAAGCGCGGCCAGATGGGGGCGAAGCTGCGCTGCACCGAACGAGCAGTTGAGGCCGACGGTGAGCGGTTTGGCGTGACGCACGGTCGCCCAGAAGGCCTCGACCGTGTGGCCGGAGAGGTTGCGGCCGCTAAGATCGGTCAGAGTCATCGAGATCATCAACGGAAGCTCGCGGCCCATGGCCTGCTCCGCCTCGAGCGTCGCCATGATCCCCGCCTTCGCGTTCAGCGTGTCGAAGATCGTCTCGATGAGGATGAAATCGACGCCGCCTTCGACAAGCGCGTCGATCTGCTCGCGATAGACCGCCTTCACCTGGTCGAAATCGACTTCGCGGAAAGCGGGATCGTTGACGTTGGGAGAGAGCGACAGGGTCTTGTTGGTCGGACCCACGGCGCCGGCGACCCAGCGCGGGTGGCCGTCCTTGCTGCTGTAGCGGTCGGCCACCTCGCGCGTGATCTCCGCCGAGGCGCGGTTCATTTCACGGACGAGATGCTCGGCGCCAAAGTCGGCCTGGCTGATTGCGTTTGCGTTGAAGGTATTGGTGGCGAGGATCTCCGCGCCGGCATCGGCGAAGCTTTCGCAGATCGAGCGAACGACGTCAGGCTTGGTCAGGTTGAGGAGGTCGTTGTTGCCGCGCTGGTCCTTCCATAGCTCGAGCGAGGCGCGATAGTCGGCCTCCAGCAGCTTCCGCTGCTGGACCTGCGTTCCATAGGCGCCGTCCTTGATCAGGATTCGGTTTGCCGCTTCGGCGCGGAGGCGATCGGCTGCGGTCATCGTGCTGTTTCCCTTTGGGCGCGAACGCCAAGCAAGTGACAGATCGCGTAGCTAAGCTCCGCGCGGTTGAGCGTGTAGAAATGGAATTTGCGCACTCCGCCGGCGTAGAGCTGTCCGCACAGCTCCGCCGCCACCGTCGCGGCGATCAGCTGACGGGCGGAGGGCAAGTCGTCGAGCCCTTCGAACATGTCGTCGAGCCACTGCGGGATCGTCGCTCCGCAGGTCTGGGCGAAGCGCCGGGTCGTGGCGACGTTCGACACCGGCAGGATACCCGGCACAATCTCCACATCGATTCCAGCGGCGGCCGCCTCGTCCCGGAAGCGGAAGAAGCAGTCCGCCGAGAAGAAGAATTGGGTAATCGCCCGGTCCGCCCCAGCGTCCACCTTGCGCTTGAGATTTTCGAGGTCGAACGCGCGAGTCGACGAGTCTGGGTGAACCTCGGGATAGGCGGCGACTGAAATGTCGAACGGCGCAACCGCCTTGAGGCCCGCCACCAGCTCCGTTGCGTCGCGAAAGCCTTGCGGGTGCGGCTGGTATTTCGCTCCGGCCTGGGGCGGATCCCCGCGAAGTGCGACGATGTGTCTCACTCCGAGATCCCAATATTCGCGCGCGATCTCCTCGATCTCCTCGCGCGGAGCCGCCACGCAGGTGAGATGCGCGGCGGGAGTCAGCGTGGTTTCGTTGAGGATTCTTTCCACGGTCGCGTGGGTGCGCTCGCGGGTCGATCCCCCGGCGCCGTAGGTGACGGAGACGAAGCGCGGGTGAAGCGGCTCGAGAGTCTTGATCGACTCCCACAGGCTCTGCTCCATCTTCTCGGTCTTGGGCGGGAAGAATTCGAAGCTCACCTCGATGTCGCCGCGAGCCGCGGCGAACAGCGGCTGGTGATGGCTGAGCCTTTCGAGCGCGTTCACGCGGCCCTCCTCTGGCGAAGCGGCCGCTTGGACCCGCGCCACAGCGTCACCGTGAGCTCGCCCCCCTCGAGGTGGCGGATCTGGTCAATATCGAGGCCAGCGGAGCCGAACCAGCCGGACATCACTTCGTCTTCGAAGCCGAGGCGGATGTGGGCGTCGGAAGTGCGAAGCTCCTCGCGCTCATGCGCGGCGAAATCGACGACGAGCAAGGTGCCGCCCGG
Source organism: Sphingomonas sp. (assembly GCA_013361785.1). Taxonomy (GTDB): domain Bacteria; phylum Pseudomonadota; class Alphaproteobacteria; order Sphingomonadales; family Sphingomonadaceae; genus Sphingomicrobium. The sequence continues at coordinate 1,628 of JABFXK010000195.1, read as the reverse complement.
AGCAAGCACCCGCGAGGCTTCCGCGATCGCCGCCGCGGGCGAGTGGGCATAATGAAGCACCTGGTGAATGACGATGGTGTCGGCGCTCTGGTCCGCGAGCGGCAGCGCGTACATGTCGCCCTGCCTCAAGCTCGACGGAATGCCTGCCGCCTCGAGCTTCACCCGCGCCAGGCGAAGCATGTCCGACGAGCGGTCAATTCCGATCGCCTGGCTCGAGCGCGGACCGAACAGCTCGATCATCCGGCCGGTGCCGGTCCCGATATCGACCAGCCGGCCGAGCGGACGGTGGCCGAGCGCATCGTCGATCGCACGCTCGACCTCGGTCTCCGCGACGTGCAGCGAACGGATCTGGTCCCACACTTCGGCGTGTCCCGCGAAATAGCGGTTGGCGGCTTGAGCGCGCTCCGACCGAATCGCTTCGGTGCGCGCGGCGTCGATCGCGAAAAGCGCCTGCGTCGCCGCATCGGCCCACGCGTCGACCAGTGCGAACATCGGTTCGACACGCTCAGCCTCAACAAGCGTCAGGAACACCCAGCTGCCTTCCTTGCGACGTTCCAGCACACCGGCATCGGCCAAAATCTTGAGGTGGCGCGACACGCGAGGCTGGCTTTGACCCAGCACTTGCGCCAGTTCGCCGACCGACAGCTCCATCAGGCGAAGCAGCATGACGATGCGCAGCCGGGTCGGATCGGCAAGCGCCTGGAATCGGTCGGCGAGCGGAACGGCTGCAGTCACGAGTTCAAGATATAAAGATATCTTTATATCGTCAATTCGGCCTTCCGAAATAATCCCTTGTCGATAGGTAGGGATTGCAGCTATTGCCGCGGATCTGGCCTGGACGACTCGCGCGGGAGGCCGGGGTGGTGCCCACCCCAGGGGCACAATTGAATGGAGTGGAACGATCATGAAGAAGGTTGCCACTGTTGTGACCGTTGCGGTCCTCGCGCTCGGCCTTGCCGCGTGCAACAAGAACAATGCCGACAACAACGCCGCGAATGAGACGGCGGTCGAGAACACCGCTTCGAGCGACGTCAATGCCGCGACCAACGATTCGGTCAACGCTGCGGACAACGCGCTGAATGCGGCGAGCAACGAAGTGTCGAACGCCGGCTCCGCCGTGAACAACGCGCAGGCCGCCGTGAGCAACGCCGCGACGAACAAGTAAGCTTTCTTCGAGAGCGTTACGGAAAAGGGCCGCTCCCTCGGGGCGGCCCTTTTTTTACGTTCGGCCAAAGTGATAGTTCGGCTGAGTGAGAATAGCGCTTCTGCTGATCGTCCTGTTGCTCGTTTCCTGCCGGAAGGAGGAGCCGCCCGCTCCCACTCCCGAGCAGTCGGCGCAGCTCAACGATGCCGAATCGATGCTCAACGATCTCGCCACTGAAGAAGGGCCGGCGAATCGCTCCGCCGGCCCCTCGAATTCGTCGGACTGAACGGACTTAGAAGTCCATTCCGCCCATGCCGCCGCCGGCCATCGCCGGAGCAGGCTTGTCCTCGGGCACTTCGGCGATCGTCGCCTCGGTGGTAATGAGGAGGCCAGCGACCGAAGCCGCGTCCTGCAGCGCCGCGCGGACGACCTTGGTCGGGTCGATCACGCCGGCCTGGACGAGATTCTCGAACACCTCGGTCTG